>JAHIEH010000037.1 GCA_018901675.1 Nanobdellota archaeon | reverse complement strand
TGTGCTTAACCCTTCAAAAATAATCATAATCAAAAAAATTTCAATTGCGCCGATTATCAAAACTGAATCTGGAAAAAAAATTGCAGGAAATGTTCTGGATGAATACGAACTCCTGCCAAAAGAAACTGTAATGGGCATTAACGGGCTTATTTCTTGGTGGAGGTTTGAAGGAAATGCTAATGATGAGAAAGGGATTAATAATGGGACAATCATCAGCAATGTCCAATTTGTTGATAGCAAAGATGGATTAGGGAAAACAGCAAGTTTTGATGGGAATGGGAGCTGGGATGGAAAAGGAAGCCATATATTAATAGGTTATGTCAGCAATGAGAACAAATTAAAAATAAATAAAGATATGACAGCAGGTATTTGGTTCAAAAGAAATACACCAGCAGTAGAAGGAGGAAAAACTTTAGGGCTGCTTGGAAATTGGAAATGGAGCACTAATGTAAACGAACAATCCGGGTGGAGATTTGCATTTTACAATGGGAGAAGCAATTTAGATTTTACTATTGTTACAAAGAATGATGCGGGGAATATTGAATCAGATACTGCAACTTATGATATCAATTCCATAGGATTGAATGAATGGCATTATGCAACAGGCGTTTTTAACAGCTCTGCACAAAAGGCTTATTTATATGTAGATGGAACATTAAAAGGAACTTCGGGCTCAACTCAAAGCACTATTGTTACAGATAATGCAGCCGGCATATATCCATTAAGAATTGGATATAACCCCATAAATAATGGCTATTTCAACGGCTCAATTGACGAAGTAATGATTTTCAACAGAGCCCTCTCTACAACAGAGATATCCTCATTATACACTTTGGGTTAGAGCATTTGGTCAAAAGAGAATAAAGAAATTGCCTAAAAATTCACAATCCCATCGTTCGCTGATGCTCACTTCAGAGCAAGCTCTGGGGTATTTGTGAATTTTTTTGCTTCGCAACCCAGCAATTTCAGTCTTTCAAAATCTGCCGCAGCAAGCTGCGGGGTATTAACCCAGATTTAGAAATAAAACAAAATTTATAAATCAGTCTTTCTTAATTAAAACATGAAAAAAGATGCAAAAAGAAGTGATAATGTTTCTGCCTCAAAAGAAATTTCAGAGAATGTCAAATTAGAGAGGATATTAATAGAAAACTTTATTTCCATGCAAAAAGTCCTCACAAATCTCTCTGTAAAGTTTGACCGTCTTTCTGACCAAATTTCAAAATTATTAGAATTATTTGAAATCTCTGCGAGGGCACTTGCCGAAAAAGATTTGAGAAATTTAGGCGGAAACAACAATAAAGATGTCCTTGAAAAACTGGATAATCTCCTTGACCAGAATAAAACAATTGCAAGAGGGGTTGCATTAATGCATGATAAAAGTTTTGAGCCCCAAACAAATGAAGAGTTTAGCAGAGAAAAATATCATCCTTCTTCAGGCTTTGCAGAGGAAGAAAATCCAGAATATAAACGGCTTCCAAAATATTAACAAAATAAAGAGAGGAAATTATTATGGCAGGTAAAATTAGCATAGAAAAAATATTAAAATGGATCGGAGTAGCAATACTCATAGCATTAATACTAAGAATCTTTGGGGTATTCTAATATGGAAGTTCTGAAGATTTTCCCTCCTTTAATAGATTTTGGAGTTATATCCCTCATTGGATTAAAAACACTAAATACAAAATGTTTTAGTCCGATTGATATTAATTTATCATTAGGAGCATTGGTATTCTCAATAATCAAAAAAACAATGGGGCACCGCACCTTAAAAGGTGCGGTTTGTAAAGCCCCTTGTTTTTAGGATGCTCAGAAATTAAAAGCAGTAAGCTTACGACCCCCATTATGAATAATGGGGTTTTAATTTCTGACATAACAGAAATATATCTATTAAATAAAAGTGGCGGATAAACAAAAAAATGTTGCAAAAAACCTCAGAAGAGTTCAGGACATTATTTCTCATAAAATTCACAGAAGAGCTGATAAATCATTCAAAAACAGCTGAGGCGGTTTCAATTGAAAAACTTCTCAGGGAAAAGATAAACAGAAATATAGAAAAGAAAGAAGAAGAGAAAATATTCCATGAAATAATCAGCAAGAAAAATCTTAACCCCAAAAAAGCAGGCGGGTTAAGAGAAAATTTTAGAGAAAGAATTTCTCAAATGCATAATCATCCGCTTTCAGTTCCAATGCCACCGAGGTTGACCACCCCTTCGCAAAAAATTCCTTCTGCAATTCAGAACATAACTCCTATGCCTTCAAATATTCAGCTGGATTTGGGAAAATTAAATTCTTTTGTAAAAGACCCGACTCTAACAGATATAGAATGTGAAGGAGCCGGAAAAAATATATTGGTAAAAAGGATGAACAACACAAGACAGACTCAGGTAATTTTGAGCAAAGAGGAGATAGACAATATAATCCAAAGATTTTCCCAGGAAGCAAAGATTCCGGTGGAAACAGGCATTTTTAAAGTTGCAGTCGGTTCGTTGGTGATGTCAGCGATAATCTCCGATATTATCGGCTCAAAGTTCATAATCAGCAAGATGTTTTATAGATGAAAAACTCTTGGTATGGTTTTTAAGAGTTTTTTAGCCAGAAAAATGCAAACATGCCGAAACTTTTTTTTGGATAAAACATCTTAGGGTTGAAGAATTAGCAATGGGATAGAAAAAAGTATGTCAAGAACCATACAATAAATCTTCGGAAATGTGAATTTCCGAGAGCTTCGGAAATCATTGCATTTCCGATAGTGCTCAAAAACTAAAAGTTTTTGATATGTTCAAGAATGTAC
>JAHIEH010000004.1 GCA_018901675.1 Nanobdellota archaeon | reverse complement strand
GAACCCTATTTCTTAGTTAATCTAACTCCAAGTTCTTCAAGCCTTTTCACATGCGCCTGCATTATTGATTCGATAATCTGAATCATCTTGACAAATTCATTTCTCTCATTGACTAATGTATTCAGTGTTCCTTTATGGAACCCAATTTCTTCTTCTTTAGACATTTGATTTTCTAGATTTTCCTTCAATTTGTTTTCAATATTTTCTTTATCTACTACCATGATAAAACGAAAAAAAGTGCCTTAATAAATCTTTTTGAACTATGAAAAAGCCTCTGGCAGGAATCGAACCTGCGATCTTCTGCTTACGAAGCAGTTGCTTTTCCTCTAAGCTACAGAGGCTTAATTGTTTGTTTGTAGCGACTCTGACCTCCCAACTCTGATACATCCTGTCTGAGGGTTGATAAGGGATACTTCCCTTATTAAGCTACAGAGGCTTTATGTTTATCGCCTATCAATTGTAACTTTACTCGCCATAAAACATATATACTTCATAGTTTTTAAAATATCGGGAGGTAAAGCAATAAATGAGAAAGATTTACATGTTTTTCTTGGCAGTTCTGTTAGTTAGTTCACTGATTACTGCAACAAGGATTATCCCTGCAAATGAGAATGCAAAAGCAAGCTCAAAAGCATCGGAAAACTTTCCTTTAGTAATAGAATCAGTACCAGGAAATCTGGAACTTGAAAGAGTAAATTTTATCCACTATGCAAAAAGCAAAGAGTTAAGGTCAATAAATGGGCTATCTTGCTATAAGCTTTTAGGTGTGAAATGGAATATTCTGCCTGTCAGTTATATTGTCAATCCAACAAACCCCGAGGGGCTTTCAGACAGCTTTGTAACTTCTACGATTTCTGCATCAGCAGAAACTTGGGATGATTCAACTTCAAAAGAACTTTTTAATAATGCTTATGGAATTGATTACAGCGCAGCATATGGAAGTTTAGATAATAAAAACGCAATTTCATTTGGGGCGTATTCAAACTCAAATGTTATAGCAGTAACTTCTATTTGGTTTAACAAAAAAACAAAGCGGATAGTTGAGTATGACATTCTCTTCAACACTTTTTTTGACTGGGGAGACGCAGATATAAATCCTTCAGTAATGGACTTGCAAAACATAGCAACACACGAACTTGGGCATGGTGTTGGATTAAATGATATATACAATTCAGCATGCTCTGCAGTAACTATGTATGGGTATTCAAGTGAAGGCGAGACAAAAGGAAGGACTCTTGAGGCGCCAGACATAACAGGCCTGCAGAAAATGTACGGAATTTAATTTTTATTTTTATCTTTTTATCTTTTTTTATTTGAAATGTCATGGGCAGGAGATAGCAGTTTTATGAGTGATTGAACTAGTTAGCATTTTGCCAATGCCAATTAAAAGAATTTATATATTTCGAATCATTGGTGTTTATATGAAGATAGTCTTGTCATATCATGCTAAAAAGAGATTAATTGAAAGGGGGATTAAACTACAAGAGGTTGAAGAAACTATTGAAATACCTGACTATACAATATCAAAAGGAAATCAAAAAGAAGCTTATAAAAAGATAACCGGCAAAACACTAAAGGTTGTTTATACCGAGGAAGATAAATATATAAAGGTAATCACCTTGATATGGAAATGAAAATAGAATACGATAAAGATGCTGATGCCGCATATATTTACTTCAAAGAGATAGCTAAAGGAGAAGTAGTTCAAACCATCTCTCTAAATGAATCTGTGAATATAGATTTAGATAAAGGTGGAAAAACTTTAGGTATTGAAATTCTTGATGCTAGTAAGAATCTGCCTATGAATGCTATAAAATCAGCAGTTGTTATTGGTTAATTTCTTCACAGTCCTACACCTCATCAAGCTATTCTTAAGCCAGTACTCTATCTTGCCCTCAACATCAATTATCTTTTTAAACACCAAATTTATATCTTTTGTATGAAGCTTGAAGAGATTACAAACCGACCGATAATTACCCTCTTAGACACAAATGTTCTCAAAGGGTCATCTCATAGTTTCTTGCAAAAAATTTATGACGTGCTCATTCCGGATGATTTGCCTGTTAATCATTTGGAAACAGAAATAAAAGCTGTAGATGCTTTTTCCCCCTACCTTGAAAAAGAAAATGTCTTTGTAACATCTGAAGTCACAAAAGAATTAAAATACTTTTTAGACAGGTTAAATGACTCTGTTAAGCATCATAATACATTATTAAAAAGTATGGGCAACAAACGTAATCTCCGGCGTTACAGAAGGCAATTTGAAATAAGAGATATTGATTTTGACAATCACAAAAAGAATTCACCAGTATCTTTGCTTAACGTTCTTGCGCAAAAATGGGCTGATGTAGTGAAAAGCTCTAAAAACAAAAACATACTTGATACATTCTCTCCGGATGAAGAAAATTTATACTATCGCTTCTTTACTTATTTTATAGAAGCATGCAAGAAACACTCTTTAAAGAGAGATTCTACCCCTATGTATGATGGGCGTTTAAGAAGCAGGCATCCATGCGATTTTGGAACTGATGAGGGGTTAATCTCTGTTGCATTGACTATTTCCCAAAAACAGCCAGTCCAGGTGATTTCTTCTGACATTGACCTTGGCGTTATCTTGGATTTTTTTTATAATAACCAAAGTCACAAATCTTCTTTAGTCCGTCCAAATCCAAAGCACTCAATTTCTTTATACTCTGCTTTTGGAGGTAGGGATGAATACACTCTTTAAGGGGTATTCTTTTACACCGAGTATATCAAAAAGGATATACTTTCTAAATGATGCGGTTGTTACCATTAGAATGAGGATCCAAAGGCAGAGTCTGTTGAGAAAATAAAATCTTAAGTAAGATTTTAGCATTAGTAAAATAATTCTATTAACTTTTTTTGGTTTTGTGGGTAGTTGAGCGTCTAGTTAATTATTTAAACACATAATCTCAAATAAATTAGAGGTGATTAACCTCAGTGAATTCTGAGAATTTGAACATGGCAAATAAACCCAAAATAAGTATTCTTGTTCCATTTTTTGGAAGCTTTGACCCGAGAAGGCTCGAAGTTGCAATGAGAAGTGTACAAACTCAATCAGAAAAAGGATTAGAATTTCTAATATGCACAGGAAAAGATGTTGTTGCTTGTGATATTTGTTCACCTTCTTTTAAAGTTCAAGATGCATTAAAAGGATTAAATACCGGAGCAAATGTAGTTCAAGATGTTCCTCATGGATTAATTTATAATCAAGGAATAAGAAAAGCACAAGGAGAACATTTGTATTTGTCTGATTCAGATATTGTTTTTCCTGAAGGATTCTTTGAAGAATTAATTCAGGCAGCTGGAATACTTAATACTCCTTTGCAAAGGCCTATGATGAGACGTTTACTTTTACAAGATTTTGATAAATTCTATGCAGATGTTTCAGAAAAAGGAATTCGAGATGCATTAAAATCACTTGATGCTTCTCAAGAATTTCTTGTAAAACCAGACAAAAGTATTAGAGATATAAAAATATTTAGAAAATTTGAAAATGGAAGAATGAAAACATTTATTGCAACTAGAGAAGATTATAATGAATATGTTTCTGATCCTGAAAATAAAGGTTCTGAACCAAAATTCTTCAATCAAGAAAGACATTGTGGAGCAACATTTGCAAGGAGAAGTGAAATTGAACGTATTGGAGGGTGTTGCGAAAGATTTGTAAGTTGGGGTTGTTGGGATGCTGACTTGCAATGGAAATTAAAAGAAACTTACGGAATTTCTTATATGCCTGGAGAAGTAATTCATTTAGATCATCCTAAAGGATATTTTGACAAAGATAAATGGCAGAAAGACAGAACGGTTCAAGAAACAAGAAGAGATTATGGAATCATACAATGCATTCAAGAAGATAAAGGAGATTGCTCTTCAAAATAAAATGGCTCAAAGAATATTTGATTTTTGTGGGAGATTTAATGTCGGAATTAGAGCCTCAGAATCTTTATTAGATAAAATTGGAGCAAATATTCAAACCGGAGTTAGAGATAGTACTGTTTCTCCTATTGGGACAATTGATATTCATGAACCTCAAAAATATGAGACAATAATAAGAGATAAAAGATATCCTTATCTTACTTTAAAGGTTAATCCCTCTACAGGCACTACTGAATATTATAGATATAATACTTTTGTAAGAGATATAAGAGTCGCTAGAAATGGAGACTATGAGGTTAATGTAAATACAGAAGGAGATGAAGCAGCAGGTTTAATCTGCTTTAGAAATTTTTGTAATGGCCATATCTCATTAGCCCATACACCATTAGTGCATGCTTCACTTGTAAATCTAAATGGTGAAGGAGTCTTAATGTCAGGAGATTCAAGGGCGGGCAAGACTACATTGATGATATATTTAATGCAGCATTTAGGATCTGGATTAATTTCAGAAGATAATGTGTATTTAGAAAAAGATATGAAAGGATTATATTTTCCTAAAGTTCCGCGTGTAAGATTTTCTACTGTTAGAGATTCATGTCTTTCTCCTTTATTAACTAATCTTCAAGCAACAGAAGCTACTCAATATTGGGATGTTGAATCCATAGAAAGGGTTGTTGCAGAAGGAAATTTAGATGTTGATGGTGGGCTTGCAATTTCAAGAAGAAAGATTGCAGAGATGTGTGAAGTTGGAACATCAGAAGCTATTCAGATTGATAGAGTTATTTTTCCCTCATATTCTGAAGGGAGATTATCATTTGAAAAAGTTGATCAAGAAGAAGGATTTAAGACCCTTGAAAGATTTGGAAGAGAAAAGAAGAAGGATTTAGATTCGAGAGATATTGGTGCCGAACCAATAAGTTTAAAATATTTTGAAAGGAGAAAAATTAGATTTTACAGACTAAAATTTGGAGGATTAAAGTCTTTAGTAAATGGAGGATTTGTATTATGATAGAAGTTCCAGATGAATATATTAGTGGAAGAATATTAAAAAATCCAAAAGTAATAAATGGAAAAATAATCAGGGGGGCAATAATACTCTCTCAGTTAGATTATGTTGTAGAGACCTTACCTAAAATAAAAGATTATTTTTATACTATTGAAAGAAGAGGTTGGAGAGGCTTAAATGAATCTAAACATGCAGATATTAAACTTGTTGAGGACCTTTCGTTTTGGAATGAGACAATAGAAAAGTTCCCTAATGCAATATGTTTAGATATGGGGCCAGCAGATTTTGTTGACACAGATTCATTTTATCCACTTAGAGAAAAAAAGAAATATATAGGAATACAAATATCTTCATGGGATAATTTTAAGAGGCCTTTTATTTTTATTTCAGCTTGTGCTTTATTACCCCATAGAAATTTTATTAAACTAGGGCATTTTGTGAGAAAAGGCAATCTTGAAGAGATTGCAGTAAGAAATCAATGTTTAGAGCTTACTAAAAAATCTGGAGCAAAAATAGATTATCCTTATGGAAATCTTAATGATAATGAACTAATGCCTAAATCAAAAGAAGAAGTAAATCGTTTAATCAATTCTGCATCTATGGGGATATTAACTTCAAACATAGAAGGGATTAATCGTTTTAAAATGGAGTGCCTTGCTGCGAATGTTCCTTTTTTAGTTTCAAAAGATGCAGCATATCCTACTAAAAAGCATATAAATGAATCAACAGGAATATTATTTGAACCAACACCCGAAGGACTTGCTAAAGCAATAGAAGAACTGAATAATAAATTAGGTTCAATGAAACCTCGTGAGTATATATTAAAGAATACAGGAAAAAAGATATCTTCAGGTAAACTTAGAGAAGCATTAAGAAAATTAACAAAAAGAGACAATCAAGAATTTAATTTTGAAGATATTGAATGGGATGGAAGAAACGAAAGTCTAATCTGGGGCAGAAAAAAGCTTTTTGCTGAAATTGAAAGAGGTTTAAATGATAAAATAAAAGGAAGTTATTAAAAACATAGTATGATTAATAAAAAAATGGTACTTAATGTTTATTTAATAAGACATGCAGAAACAGATTTTAATAAAGAAAATTCTGGATTTCTTCAAGCAGACAATATTAAATTAAATTCTCAAGGTTTAACCCAGTTAAAAGATTTATCAAAAATATTTACAAACATAAAGTTGGATAAAATTTATTCAAGTGACTTAACAAGAGCAGAAGAAACAGTAAAATTTGTGTTTGGAAAAGATAATAAGAGTATTGTACTGGATAAAAGACTTAGAGAATATACTCATGGAAGTGTTTCTCCTGATTCAGAAGAGTGGAAAAATAAGTATAAAGAGCTTTTTGATAAAGGAATGGCTCGTGAAGATATACGTCCATTTGGCGGGGAAAATATCTGGGATTTAATTAAAAGAGTTACATCTTTCTTAAGAGATATTGAAAAATTAAATGGAAATATTGTAATTGTTTCTCATTCAGGAGTAAATGAAGTTTTATTAAACATTAGTCAAAAAAAGAAAAAAGAAGGCTTTTTTAAAATAAAGCAAGATAATGCATGCATAAATCATTTGAGATATGAAAATAATGAATGGAAAATTTTGACAATAAATGATACAAAACATCTTGACAATTTAAAGCCAGAAATAGAATGTTATGAAAACATTACAGAGATTAACAATATGTTAATCAATTTTCTAAAAGAAAAAGCTTTATTTAATTCTAAAGATGTTTTGGCTATTGGAGACTTATCAAAAGGTAAAATTGGAAAATATAAAAGAGTGTTTAGAAGATATTTTGGAACACCGTTAACAATTGTTGCAGAAGTTTCAAAAGATAAAATAAAGAAAGAGTGGAAAATAGTAACCTTGCTTGAAGATTATTCAGAATATGAAATCGGAGAGTTAATCTTGAAAGGTGCGAAACATAAAATTAATTTAATTGTTCCTAAAAATTATAAAGAGTTTATTTTAAAAAATGAGATAAAGAAAATAGGAGATTATAATGAAGTAGCTAAACCAATAAAACAAAAGGCTTTATCTTTTATATATAATTCAAAATCAAATAAATTTTTATTGAAAGATAGCAAAGGAATCATAAACAAAGAAATAAAAGAAAATGAATCTCATGAAAAAGTAATTGAGGAAGCAATTAAGGAATTCGGATTAGATATAGAAGAAGTATTTCCTCTAAAATGGGGTTCTGTTTATAATTTAGATGGAGAAGAATTCAAAGAAATGAATTTTCTTAGTTTTGTTAATGATAGAAAAATATTTGATTATAAATGGCTTAATCTTGAAGAGTTTATTAAACAAATAGACTGGAAAGATAATAAAAAATTATTAAAAAAAGTCTTAGAAAAAGCTATTAAAAGAGAAGTTTATTTTAATAAAAAAGAGAGGGAACAGTAATTAGTTTAATTTTCCATATTTTCCTTTTAAAGATTCTTTATCAGCAGATATTGCTAACTTAATTCCTTCTTTTTTTCTTGCAGTGCTTATTTCTTCATTACGAGCCCACATTTTTGGGGAAACATAGCATTTTAGATTATCCATGTGAACTACTTCCATTTCAGGAGGAAAAAACTCCAATTCATATGTTTCTCTAAATTTCCATTGTAAATCTGAATCTTCACATCCCCAATTTATAAATTTCTCACAATATCCGCCTACATTTAGAAATTGAACTCTGCTAAAAAAATTTGAACCGCAATGTCTGTTTTCATTCCAATAAATAGGCCAAAAATTAAACTCTGCTTCTGTGCCAATTCTTTCTTTAATATATTTATTATAGTCTTCTATAAAAGATGTAAATGTTTTTCTATAATTTGCTTCCTTACTATCTTTTTCAAAAATTTTCGATTCTCTATATTCAGGAGAAGTTTTTATTAGAAACTTTTGATCTACAATTAACTTTTTCATTGCCTTTTCAAAACCTAAAGATTCACACCATTTGTTAAATTCATTAAAATTATCTTTAGGTAATCTTCTCATAAATGGACGATAAAATACCTTTTTAGGATTTTTCTTAGCAAGATCTAATAGTTTCTTTAAGAAGTTTGGATCTAAGAAGATTACATCTGCGTCCATTGTATAGATATAATATTTTGAAGAATTCATTATAGCAATGTTTCTAACTTCACCAGGATTAAAATCACTTAAGTCTTTTTGTGGTTTGTGGTATTTAAAAGAATATTTTACACTCTTAATATCTGGAAATCTTCTTTTTTCACCTTGTTCAGACACAACGATCTCTTTGTCTACTCCTTTCTGCATGTTTATTGAGTCTACACATCTAAGTATCCTTTTGATATCAAAATCTCCGTAGATAGGGATTATAAGACTTATTCCTTCAGTGGTTGTTTGTGCTTTCATGTTGCTAATATTTTATTTTTGTTTATAAATTTTATTATGACATCAATTTTGGATATATATGTTGTGTTATTAAAGGAAGAAGATAATTTCTTTATATTTTACAAAGTATATCCTTTAGGATATAATCTTTTACACCGAGGATTCGGGAGTTTGATTCTTGCTGGGTCCATATTTATTTCCATAAATCTAAAACCACATTCTTTAGAATGTGGTAGTAACTTTAGGGTTTTAGATTTTGGATTATGTCAGGAACAAGGTTCCTGAGCACTGTCAAAATCTTTCAGATTTTGAAGTCCTAAAATTCCAAACAAACCGCACCCGTCAGGAATACTTCTTATTCCTGAGCGCACTCAGAAATCAGAGATTTCTGATGTTTTAAGGTGCGGTAACACAGAGGAATTTTTTGATTTTCTAAAATATTTTTAATAACCTATTTAAATTAATAATTAATAATATATTCATGGAAAAATTTCAATATATGCTATCCCCAATGGAAGATTTTACTGACAATGCTTTTAGAACATTATGCTACAATCATGGAGCTGACATGACATTTACTGAACTTTTAAGAATTGAGGCACTAGCGGATAATGTTGAAAAGACTTGGTCTAGAATAGAAAAAAAAGATAATACTCCCGTAATTATTCAGTTACTCGGCTCCTCTGAAAAAGATTTAGAAAAATTTCTAAACATGTTTAAACCTTTTGAAGGATTTCGCGGATTTAATCTCAATCTGGGTTGCCCTGCTCCTCAAGTTGTTAGTCTTGGATATGGTTGTGCTATGGTAAAAAAAGTTTCTATTGTAAAAAACCTAGTAAACATGATTAAAAGAAAAGGATATTCTTGCAGTATTAAAATGCGACTTGGGAAAAATATTTATGATAAACAAAAAAAAGTATATCTTAATTTAATAAAAGAAGTTGATGCTGATTTTTTTATAATTCATGCAAGACATGGAAGAGAAAATTATGACAAAAAATCTGATTATAGCATATTTGAAGAATGCTGTAACACTGGAAAAATGATAATTGCAAATGGAGATATTGATTCTAAAGAAAAAGTTGAAATCTTAAAATCATCTGGAGTAAAAGGAGTAATGATTGGAAGATCTGCAATTAATAATCCTCAAATCTTTAATTTTCTTAAAGGAAATAAATTAATTTCTTCAGAAGAAATAAAAAAAGAATATAATGAATTAGCTGAAAAATATGATGCTCCTTTTAGATATAGAAAGAATATTATGAAAAGAATATTATCGATACTTTAAACATTTTAATATGTCAAGAATTATTTTTCGTAAACTCCTGAATTTATTCCGTGAGAAAGAAAAAACAATTCTTGAGCACTTCAGGAATGCAAATTCCTGAGAGTCATCAAAAACTTCTGTTTTTGAGATGCTCAAGACACCAAGAATCCGGTCAATTAGGGATTCTTGGGTGCGCTCAAGAATCTTAGATTCTTGACGACCCGAGCACGCCCCGGACTTCATTCCAAGGGTTTTTGACATCCTTACTTTTTTCTCTCACTTTCTTTCCAAGCAGAATAAGCCGCAACAGCTCCCTGGGAACAGGCAGTAATTATTTGCTTTAAAGGATTATCCGTTATATCTCCTGCAGCATAAACTCCTTCTACATTTGTTTTTTGGTTTTTATCTGTGGTTATATATCCGTTTTTGTCAGTTTTAATCCCTAACTTTTTTTCTAAATCTGTATTGGGAATAGAGCCGATTTCAATAAACAATCCATCTAATTTCAGTTCTTTTCCTGTGCTTAATTCCACCCCTTCTAATTTATTCCTGCCAATTAACATAACAACCTCAGAGTTAAATAATGGTTCTATTTTTTTGTTTTTATTAATATCACCAACCCATGAAGGGTCTGCCATGAAAAAATCTTTCTGCCTGTAAAATATATACACCTTTTTTGCATATTTTTCTAAAAGCGATGCAGAAGTTAAAGCAGAATTACTCCCCCCAACAATCCCGACAGTTTTATCTTTGTAAAAGCTAGCATCACAAGTTGCGCAATAACTGATCCCTTTTCCAACAAACTCCTCTTCTCTTGGCAGTCCGATTTTCTTCTTCTCTGTTCCTGTCGCTATAATCAATTTCTTAGCAAGATAATTGTTTTTGTTTGTCCTAACTTCAAATCCATTTTTTATTTTCTTAACATCCAAAAGTCCTTCCATCTTTATTGATATGCCTAATTTCTTAACTTGATTAACCAGCTTTTTCACCAGCTCAAAGCCAGTGATTTTTTCATAGCTCGGGAAATTCACAATTTCATGCGCTTCTCCTGTCATTCCTCCAAGAAGCTGGCCAATGATAAGAGTTTTAATTTTGTATCTTGCAGCATATACTCCCGCACTAAGCCCGGCAGGCCCTGCACCAAGAATTATCAAGTCATATTCTTCCATATTAATCTAAACATCACTAGATTTTTAAATTCTTCTTACCTGAAATTATCCATCAAAGGGGTAAATAAAAATGACATGCGGTTGTTGCTGTAAAAAGAAAAAGGTCAAAAAGAAGAAAAAGGG
>JAHIEH010000003.1 GCA_018901675.1 Nanobdellota archaeon | reverse complement strand
CAACTTCATCAATATCCTTGTAAACTTGCGGTGCTTCTTCTGCAAGGCTTTCCCAGCTTCCTGATTTTACTTCAATTCCTTTTTTTTCCAGCTCTTTTTTCACATCTTCGCCTCTTAAATTTCTTAATGCAGAGCTTCTGCTTGTAACTCTTCCTGCTCCATGAGCCGTAGAAGCAAAAGAAACCTCTTCTGCTTTTTTTGTTCCAACTAAGATATAACTTGCAGTTCCCATGCTTCCGGGAAGAATTATTGGCTGTCCAATATTCCTGTAAATTTTTGGCAGTTCTTCTCTTCCAGGCCCAAAACTTCTTGTTGCTCCCTTTCTATGCACGCAAAGTTTCATTTTCTTGCCATCAACAACATGCTCTTCTATTTTTGCAATATTATGGCATACATCATAAACTAAGTCTAGTTTTGCTTCAGGAAAAAACTTCTTAAAAACATCTCTTGTCCATTGCATAATCATCTGCCTGTTGCAGAATGCAAAATTAGCCGCAGCAGACATCGCAGAAAAATATTCCTTTCCAAGTTTAGAATTTATAGGGGCATTTATCAATTCTCTGTCTGGCAAGTCCTTAAACCCATATTCATCTTCCATTAATTTTATATAATCACTGGCTACTTGATGCCCTAAACCACGACTTCCACAATGGATCATTACTGTTATTTGCCCTTTTTCTTTAATTCCAAATTTTTCTGCTGTTTCTTTATCATAAATTTCTTCAACTTCCTGCACTTCTAAAAAATGATTTCCCGCCCCCAAACTTCCAAGCTGTGGCAATCCTCTGGAAATTGCTCTTTGTGAAACAAATTCTGCCTTTGCTCCTCTAATATTTCCATAATCTTCTATTCTTTCTAAATCCTCTTTAGTCCCGAATCCTCTTTTAACCGCCCATTCTGCTCCTGTTTCCAAAATTTCTTTAATATCTTCTTTAGTAATTTTAATCGCTCCGCCTTTTCCAACTCCAGAAGGAACATCTCTGAAAAGCTGATTTAAGAGTTCTTTTTTCTTGCCTTCTACTTGCTTTTTATTTAAGTTTGTGGCAAGAAGCCTAATCCCGCAGTTAGAAACAATAAAAGAATTTGCAATAAAATTATGATTTTCTGCAATTGTAAAGTCATATACTTTTTCTTTTCCAATATTATTTATCTCCTTAATATTATCAAATAAACACCCATGTTTTTCTAAATCTATCAAGCATTTTTCTTTAAACTCATTAAAAGAAACAAAGTCCAATGTAATTCTATGCCCAGCATTTTCATAAAAATGCCTTTTGACAAATCTTTCATTTGTATTTTTAGAAATAAACAGCTTAATTAATTCTTTAATCTTAAACCCCTTTTCTTTGTATTCCTTAATCTTTTCAGAAACTTTTATTCTTTCTTCTGTTAATTTTCTTTTTTTCAGCATATACAGCGAAGCAATATTGGCTATATTTTGTCTTTTTTTATTATATTCAAAACCAATATTTCTGTATAGTCTTAATAAGTTTTCTTCATCTGCAGAAATAATTAACCTAATTGTTGAAACCTCTGGATAGTTTATCTCGCTTATCTTATTAACTTTAACTCCAAATTCTGAGAGCATCTCGCTTATCTCAAGCATAAGCTCTCTCATATTCTCTTTTAATTCTTTTGACTTATTTTGCCCCAGGATTGGAGAGTAAAATCCAGTCTTAGTATGCGTTTTTGGAGAGCTTAATTCAGCCCCAAAGAATCCAGCCAAGAACAATCTTTTTACATATTTTGGGCCCTTTTTTATCCATACCGGGATGCCAAACTTTTGTTTAGTTTTTATTCCTACTGGCATCCCTAAGCTCTTAAGAGTTATTGCAAACCCTCTGGAGATATTCAATTCAGAACATTTGGACAAGAATTCATTAGTGGCATAATAATTATTTACTTTACAGTTTCTTTCCCTATAATTCAGTGTAGATTTAACTCCAATCTTTTCTAAATCTTCTTTTATCTTTTCTAAATCTTCTTTTTTCCCATATGCCGCTGCTCGGCAAATATTTTTGGTAATTGAAACACATCCATCGCCTAGAATATATCCGAAAACTTTAGAAAGTATTGCTAGCTTTTCATCAACTTTTTCATTTTCTTCTATTCCCTCAAATGGAAAAACAGCAATTTCATTATTTTTGATAAATTTTAATTCTTTCATGCCCTCTTTTGTCAAAAATGGATGGTCAGCTGTGGCCTTTATTCTAAACCCCGAGTCTGTTTCAATTTCATAAATCTCGTTTTCTTTTTTCATAAAAAACTGAATATCTTTATTTTCAATTTCCTTAGAGTTTGGATTAAGCGAGGGTAGTTTTCTAGTTATTTGTTTTAATTTCAATTCACCAGATTCAATTTCAGTGAACTCGTTCTCAAAATCTTTAATTTTTTTGCTTGTTCCAAATTCTGTTAAAATCCTCGAATCTCCAGCGAGGCAATTAATATCATATCCTACCCCCCCTGGAGAAATAACTCCTTTATCCACATCAAATGCAGCAACTCCGCCGATGCAGAATCCGTAGCCGGAATGCATATCACTCATTGCTAAAGAATATTTAACAATGCCTGGGAGTTGAGCAACATTAGCAACTTGCTGAATTGCATTTTCTTCCACTAATTCCAATAACTTAGGAGAAATCAATATCTTACCAGGAACTAGCATTTTACCTGTTTTCGGCAGTTCATACTCATATTCCCCCACTTTCTTTAATTGTTCTTTATAGCCCATTTTTCAGCTAGTTTTATTCTATTTAAATAAGTTTGGGATTAACCCCAATTTTATTAACTTTTTGACTTCTTCCTTCCTATTTATATTTAATTCGTAATAAATCGTTCCGATTCCATTAACTGATTTATGATAGTTGCTTTCAACATCAAAGAATTCTTTTAATAACTTCTGTAACCTTTTTAGATTTACTTCTTCCCTTGAGATTATTCTTGCATAACGAGGTTTCTTAATTCTAGTTTTATCTTTAAGCAGATTAAAGACAAATTTTTTACATTTTTTTACATTTTTCGGAAAATCCCATTCATAGACAACAAAATCTTCTAGTACTTCATTCAGTTTTTTATTTTTCTCAGGATGTAAGAATCCAACTTTATCTTTAAATCTTTGCAAATTCTCCTTGCTGTAGATAAGTATTCTGTATATTTTCCTCTTCGCATTAAATTTTTTAACTGATTTAATCCCTAATCTATTAAGAGCGTCAATCACTTGGTTTAGTCCAATTTCATTAACACAATCAACCCCAATATGTCTATTCTGGCGCTTTTTGCAGAAAACCCACCCCTCGCAATCAAAATAAGCCCTAAGCCAAATTCTGCTTAACTTTAAATTTAATTTAGGCATTCTCCATTCCCAAGAATAAAAACTGCCAAATTTTTCAGTTAACTTTTCATAAATTTCTTTTGAACATTTTTCGCATCTTCTGTCTTTTCTGATAGTCGGTTTACTACCAAAAACTTTTTCAAATCTTTCTTGAAAATCTTCCAATAAGATTAAATTTGTATTTCTTAATCCTGCTCTATAATACTTCCATTTATTATTTGTAGTAACATACCCATCAGCACATAAATAAGCATGAACTGCAGCAAGATTTTCATCAATTTTCATTAACTATCTAAGAAAGAGTTGTTTAAATACCTTATGTTTATCTGGAAGTTTTCTCAATTTTCCATTCATTCGCAGAGATTTTCTTAATTTCTGCCATCCTAAACATCCACCACAACTTGTGTTATAAATTTATTCCTCTCTTGCTTCACAAACATCTGGTTATAAGTAACAGCTTTAACATTATTTGTAAACTTATAATTTTTAGCTTTATCCCCCACTACATCCGCTTCTAACTTATCATCTTTAATCTTGATTTTAACTTTATTAAAAACAAAATTTTCAGCATCTAGCAAATATAAAAACTGCTCTAAAAACCTGTATAGTAATCCTTCATTATCTTTGGCATTTATTTTAATTTTTTTCTTTATCTTGCTTTTTATTTTAATTTTCCCAAACATAACTTCTTTTAAAGCCAGGCTAGAATTAACAAAAGCCTCTTCTAAGCTTTTTCCATAAGCCTGAAACTTTACATCAGCAGTATGCTCAAGAAATTTGAATTTTTCCATTTTTGATGCCTATTTTTCCCAGCAAAATAATGTTAATTTTCTTGGAGAATAATTCTGCAAAGTTGCAGTTATTCCCACCGATTTTGCATAAACTTCTTTATCAAGATAACTATCCATTTTGCACAACTCATCCATCCTGCATAATTTTGCTGTGCATTCAAGATAACTAGGCACCCAGTTTATTATTTTCTTTTTGACATCCTGAGGCATCTTATCATCATCCAATTTAACCCCTCCTTCAGCAGGCAGGTCTACCCCTAAAATCTCCTTTCTAAGACTATCATTTAACTCAATCTCTCTTAAAACTGATTTTTCTGCTTCATAAACTTTTTCAGAGATATCACTTTTTCCAAGATAACCTTTATTTATGACTATCAGCAAAACACCGATTATCAATAGGAGTGCAACAAATGCTTCAACAATTCTTATCCATCCTCTTTTGTTTTTCATTTTAAATCTCTTTTGCCTCGAACACGAAGTATTTGAGGGACAGCGGAACTTTGTTCTGCTGTAAGTTTAAAAGGCAAAATCTTCAAAACCAATGGTTTTGAATGAGATGGAAAATTTCTTATTTTCCATAAACTTCCTGTTTCTTCTAAAACTTCTTGTTTTGGAAGGACAAAAATTTCTAATTTTTGTATTTTCATGTTATTATAACTTTCTTCCTCTTTATAATCTTTTTATTCATTTCACTTTGATTTTCAAATCTGGGTTTAATACTCCTTAGCTTGCTTTGATAGTCAGATTTGGAAAGACTGAAATTGATGGTTGCGAAGCAAAAAATTTCGTGGAAAATACTCCTTAGCTTGCTGTGGAGACATCAGAAACTTTTAGTTTCTGAATGTGCTCAAGAATCTCATACAAAATAAAAAAGATTCTTGACATAGCGAAATTTTAGTCAATTTCTTTATTTACCAAACTCTCACAATTATTTTGTCTGTGTTTATATTTGCCTGTTCATCAACATACTGGATTGGGATTTCCTCTGCATAAACATTTGTTGAAGGAAGTTCATCTTGAAAACCGCCTTTTTGGCTTTTAAATTCAATACTGAATTCAGTATTTTCAGGAACTCCAAAGTCGTTTTTTAATTTAGCATAATCCTCATCTAAAATATTCTTCATCTTCTCCTCAAAAACATACAAATCAGTTTTTATCCCCCTCTTGGTGTATTCCCCCACTATATTCTTGCATACATCATTAGATGCTGGTTTTTTGAGTAAGTTTTCTTTTGAATAATAAATCTTGAAAAATTTTTTGCTTTGGTCATTCCAATCAATTTTTAATTCTGATTTATCCGCTGATGAAGTAACGCCAATCAAACTGCCACCCTCATCTTTGACAATAACATTCTCATCCTTAAACTCCAGAATATTAGCAATGATAAAACAGTTTTTTTCTCCTTGAAGCCCAGAGGCACCCTCTATGTTTATAGAATAACTCGTGAGGTTTGCAGAAACCCGTTTAACCAATTCTGTTTTTAAAAAATTTAAGATAGTTTCTTTGTCTCCTTCTTTTTTTAAAGCAGGTTGTGTTATAGAATAAATAAAAACAAGAAAAGTTACAAATACGACAAATGACAGCATCATCCCCACATGAGAACCCCTTTTATCCATAATTGTGATAACAAATCTGAGTTTTTATATCTTACATATATTTTTACAATTTTTAATAATCAATCCTCTAAACTCTTTATAAAAATAAATTTGCAGTTGCTGAAACCAAAAAGGCGCTCAGCATCAGAGCAAAAGAATGTTTCACTCCTGCTTTAAGATTCCCGTCTGCAAGTTCCCCTATTGCTAATCCGCTGAAAAAACCCTGTATTAAAAGCAGATATAAAAAAGAGTTTGATAATGCCGCTGAATCCACTCCCCCACCTTCCCCGCCTATGCCTGCTACTCCTATACCCCCTCCTGGAGCTGCGATTCCTGACAGCATCGGCAGAATTTTAAACTGCATTACTAAAACAATTATCATAAAAATAAAGAAGATTATATACCCCTGCACAACAAGTGTGGAAATAGTCGCTTTTCTTTCTTTTTTCAGTTTGTCAGTCATGCTGACTGCCCCTGCAACTGCTTCTAATATTTCCCCTATTTCCCCGCCGGCTTTCTCTGCCTGCCCTATCAAAGTCAGTGCTCTTGAAACAGTCGGATTATCCACATCTCGGGAAAAAATCTGCAAAGCAGTGCTTAAAGGAATTCCAAGTGAAATCTGGTTTGCTAATTTATTTATATGGCTGCTTAGGCTTCCATAGGGCTTTCCTTTTAGATTGATTATGCTTTTGCTTATTGGCGTTCCTGTTTTTACACTCTCTACAAGATTTCTGGCAAACTCCAGGAACATCTCTTCTTTTTCAGAAGCAATTTTTGATTCATTAACCAAAGTAAAAACAAAAGGGATTACTCCAATAACCACCCCTATGCCAAAAACAAGAAAAAACCATTTTTCTTCCATAAAAAACAAACTTGCAATTACAACTATCAGCCCTGCGCCAATGCCTATCCAGTGTATTTTTTTGATGTCCATAAATTTTGAATTTAGTTTTTATTGTTTTTTTAAATGTAAAAAAGTTAAAAATATTACATTTATCGCTGAAACTCCGAGTACCATAATTAAGGTTATCATTCCTGGACTGAGCTTTAAACCCAATCCGCTTATGCTCATCATCATCAGCAAGAGCATCAATATCATCGGAGCAGCAATTACCACGCTTATATAAATGTCCATAAATGTTTCTGCACTTCTTGTGTATTTCTCTCTTTCAATTCTATATTCGAAAAGCAGTGTGTTCGCCCTTTTTTCAAAAAATCCTTGGAGGTCTCCCCCTGATGTAATCGTTGAAGCCATCCCATTAAACAGCTCCCCAAGACTCTTGCTTGCAGTATTTATAGAGCAGTCTCTCAATGCAGTCACCAAATCATACCCGTATATATTTATTTTATTTATCAGCTTTGTAAACTCTTTCCCCATATATGGGTATTCTTTTGTACTAACAATTATGCTGAATATTCTGCTTGGTTCTACCATTGAACCAGAGATTGCAGACATATGTATAGTAACAAAAGGGAGCTCCTGATTAATTTTAGTTTCAATGGACTTTCTCTCAATTGCAGGATAAAAAAATAAAGCCAAAAAAGTTAAAACTGGGATTCCAATCACCACCCAAAAACATTTCCCAAACCTTTCCAAAACAGGAGTGGTAGCCCTCGTTATAATTGGAAGCTCGCTCCCTATATCAAAAAAAAGAAAAAAGGCAAGAATAAATATTGAAGATGCAAAAGAAAGCAGAGTTGTCAGCAGGATTATTGAGATATAACTTGTTGGGAGAGTGGAGATATTCGCTTTTATTAAGTTCTTTTTTAATGCATCAAAAATCTTCTTTTTTGAGAGAGCCATAGAATTGTTTGAAAAGAAATTATTCGCGGTTTTTAAATACCATCTAGGCCCCTTGATTTTTTCTTCCTCAACTGCTTTTTCTTTTTTCTTGAGTCTTTTTAAAGTATTCCCATATGTATCTAATTTTATAGGCGAATATTGGATGTTTGGGGTTTTTACAATTTCCTCGGCGATTTCTTTTGTCATTCTAACTTTTTGGAGCGGCTCTATTTTTTTTGCTACTGGCAGTTTTTGGGCAATTTTTATATTCTCTAATATTGAGGGGATAGAATCATTTGCCTGTTTTAATCCCTTAACTAACAAATTTAAATGATGATTAATCATTTCCCTTTCTTTTTCTCCGGTTTTATTCATGTTATCTAGCATAGAAGCTATTTCTTTGGCTAATTTTCTTTCTTTGCATGCCTGCTTTTTTAATTCCAAAAGTGGGTCATTGATTTCTCTCAGCATTTTAACTCAAAACCTCTGAGATTTTTCTCTGGAGCTGGAGAATAAGCCTTTTTGATTTGTTCATATTCATCACATCTTCTTTTTTATAAAATCTTTCTAGATTTAATGCTGTTTCCTCCATGGATCTAGCAAGCTGATTAAGAAACGATACATCCTCTTTTCTCATTAAAGCAAAAAGAAGATTATGTTATTAAATTTATTGTTTGTGTTCTTTGGGCAATAGATTAATTTGACAGAACTATCTTCCTTATTGATACTGTCAAGTTGTCAAGGCATGACTCAAACTTAGAAGTTTCTGAATTGCTGCTCACATTCGTTCGCAGGTTCAATTAATAAATTTAATGAATTCACGACGAGCAAGTGCGAGGAGTGCAAATTCTGCATATAAATTAAAAGCGAGTTTTAAATTAAACGAAAGATACCACTTTAACTTGACAAAACTATCCCCCTCATTCAACCCCAAACTTTTTCAAAACCCCTTCAGGATTTTTATAGTATTCATTTATCACCTGCTGAACTGTCTTGAACTCAAAAATACCCTGCTCATACATTTTGTAGACTATCTGAACCCTTCTTCTAAACTCATTTTCCAGTTCATCCAATTTTAAGCCATATCTTTTTCCTATCTTTTCAAATATCTTGCTGTTTCTTTTAAAATAAAACTGGTCATCAGCAGGATTCCATTCATAAGGGGTGTTAGTCATTGCAATTCCATCTGGTGTTACATTAACTATCTCCACAATCTCTTTGAGTTTTCTTGTTTCTTGTTTATTCACAATAGCATGAGTCATTATACAAACACAGTCAAGCACATTTAACAGAGTTGGTGAAAGGCTTATAGGCGGGGTTTCAAGCCTTTTTATAACACTATCTACTGATTCTGCATGTATTGTGCTTATTGATGAATGTCCTGAAGCCATTCCTTGAAATAAAACATATGCTTCTGCGCCCCTTACTTCACCGACTATAACATAATCAGGAGTTTGCCTGAAAGAGCTTTTCAGCAAGGTAAACAAATCAACTTCGCCAACTTTGCCAATTCCAGTAGCTCCTCTTACAACACTCGGAAGCCAGTTTTCTCTTGGAAGATTTAATTCGCGAGTGTCTTCAATTGAAACAACTCTTGCTTCAGGCGGCATAAAAAAAGCAATTGCATTAAGCAAAGTAGTTTTTCCAGAGGCAGTTCCGCCTGTAATTAAAATGTTCATTTTATATTGTATCAAAATCCATAAATACGCGAGCATTTCAGGGCTTAAGGTTCTTAATGCTATCAATTGCGGAGGAGTCCAAGGGGTTTTAGTAAATTTCCTGATTGTATCAAATATGTTCATAGGTTTATTTCCCGCTACAAAGAATTTGCATGGTTCTAATTCTATATCATATACTGGATCTTTATTATCTACTATTTCTACGTTATTTATCCCGACAATTTCTTGTTTAGAGTTTAGCAACCACTGGATATATGCTAATTCTTCTCTGATAAGTGGGGCATCTTTGCTACAAGAGATTTCCTTAAATAATTTTTGAGCAAAATCTTTAGAGAAGGTTGGGTAATAAAACCTATTGTAACTAAAACCACATTCTTTTAACAAATCTCTCTTTTCTAAACCCAATTTTTTTATAATGGACATAATCGGTTCACACGGAATTCTATCATGCCTGATAAATGTTTTATGTTCTGTCTGTTTTGCAACCATCATCTTTAATTCATTCCTTTTCTTAATACTATCAAACCCTATTAAATTTTGATATTCTTTGTAATATGGTGAAGGGATATTTACCCTATATCCTTTTTCCGCATTTTTTAGATAGGAGTATATTCCCAGTCTGGCTAAAAGATAAGTTAATCCTTCTGCAAGTTCTTTAGAATAAGTCTTATAGCTTAACCCCGCTCTGCAAGTTCCATCACCATCAAATAGGCCTTTTATAAAAGAAGCAATAATTTGGTTATCTGATTTGAATATTAATTCAGGAATTTTGACTGTATAAGACTTTTTGCCTATTGGGATTCCAAAAATTCTATTAAAAAAGAACGGAACAAATAAATTGCATAAATAAATTCTATTATCATTGTAATAAGAATCAAATCTTCCAAACTTGCTTAAAAGTTTCTCTTTTACAGAATTTTTGCTCCCTTCTTCATAACAAGAGAAATCTATATACTCTCTGGATAAATGTCCATCACTTATTAAAACACCAGTAAGATAAGCTAAATCTTTATCTACTTCTCTTGGAACTTTAACTGATTTTGTCTTATTTTTAGTCCCACCTCCATAAACATTAATGGAAACTTCCCCTAAATCTAAAAAATTTATATTTTGATTGTTGCATATACTATCTAAAACGCTAAATGATATGGAGCTTCCTTTATTTATAACTTCATAAAAATAAGAATTGCCAACACCATATTTTTGCGCTAAAACCTGCCTAAAATTATTTGTTCCCTGATTTGACACAATTTCGTTAGCGATTATCTCTTTTATTTTTGGGGTGCTGATGACACATATCTTTTTGGAATATGAAAAATCTTTAATCAAGGGATAAACATCTATTTTTTGTTTATATCCACAAACCTCTAATTTTACTGGGAGAGGAACTAACATGCCTTTTTTTAAGTCTTTTGCCATTACAAGTTTTAAGGAGTCTGATACTACATGGAACAAATGATCCGGGGTAACTTCTATTTTGCCCCCATCTTCAAGAGATACTTTGATGAGTTTTTCAGGAGGTTTTAGTTTAATAATCGATTTAATATTAGAATCTTTTTGAATCAAATCTTGCTCATCCACCCCGCAACAATTAATGTTTGAAACTTCAACAATCTCATTTCCTTCTTCCAGCCTGCATCCAAAAATCTTTTTACATTCCTCAAATAAATCGTTTACTTTTTTTACTCTTCCATCACTCAATTGAACATAGCCGTCTTTAAAACAGAAAGTAGGTCCCCTGCTTGTTATATCCTGGGTATAAGTGGCATTAACTCTGCTTCCATCTGGAAGACTGCTGTCAAGAATAGGATTTGCATAGGAGATATATTTTCCAGACCTTTGGGCAAGTTTTTCTACAAAATTTGCGAGATCATCCACTTCTTTGATTAAAACATTTGTTTTAATATTCCTGTAAACTCTGTGGATTATATAAATCGGGGTGTCTGTTCCATTACATTCTATATCCTCAATGTAATAATCTCTCAATAAAGGCTCAATTTCATTAAAGCCAATAAAATCTCTGCATAAGTAATAATAGATTTTTTTATATTTCTCGTAATCTATTCCCAAACCTAATTCCACTAACAAAATTTTGAACATCCTGTCAATATAATCTGTTAAAGCCCCCTTATCCTTTTCAACGACAGTTTCTAAGTTTATCATCTCTCTCAAAGCGATTTTTATCTCATCCTTTATCTTTTTTTCATAATCATCAAGCAAAGGTTCTTCAACTTCATAAACCAATTCTGAAATATCCGGCTTCCAGTAAATATGCGCAAAAGCAAAAGGAGAGATTAAGCTGTATCTCACATTAATTTTTGTTTTATCTTTTATCTTTAGCATTGGGTGGACTTTTGGTGAAAAGTCAATTTCCACTTTCGGATAATTCTGAACATTTATGTTTTTTTCTGCCATTTTTTATTTGATTTTTACTTATGGTATAAAACTGATTATATCTGCTCGCCAATACTACCCCTAATCTTTCAATGTCAAGAACCATACAATAAATTGTATGGCGTGTTCTGGTTCTTGAGCACCATCAAGATTTGATTTGCTTACCCACGAACTGAAGTAGGGGGATTGCGCAAATACAAATCTTGAGGTTTCAATAATTTCCGTTTAGCCAGTAGGTATTATATTGATTATTATTCTCTTATCTGCACTTTCACTATCTACCCCCTCATTGACTATCAGTATATTATAAGATGTTGGGCCTTTAGTTATTGTTTTCAATTTGTCCATTTCTTCATATTGGATATTATAAGCTGTTTTATAATCGCGGGTCAAGCTTACGCTGTTCAAGCTTCCTTTTTTTTCTGTGTAAATGTTAATATTCCCAATGCTGATATTCTTTCTTCCTGGCTGGCTATACATACTTTTGCTTTCATCCAATCTAAAAACAATCTTGTCATTTACTCCATCTATCTCCAAAACCCCTTTTTTTATTATCAATTCGGCTAATCTTGAATTTCCCGGAGCGCCTTCAACAGCAGATAAAACTTTTTTGTCCAAACCGTCAATCAATTCAATGGATTGCTCAATTATCGCCTTGTCCTGCATTTCCTGTATTTTAGGTTTTATAAATGCCAAAACTCCTGCTATCAGCACCAATGCGATTAATGTGTAAATAACAGTCTCTATCCAAACCTGCGCTTTTCTTTTTTTTCCAAGTGTGTATTTCATCCTCTTTTGATTGCCTCTTTTATTCTCGCTCCTTCTTGATAAGATAAATAAGAATTGATTTAAATAATTAATTGTTTGCCTTCCTTTGCGTGTTTTAACCAATTACTATATACTAAAGCATTATCCGCCACTAACAATTCCCTATAACAGAAAGTGAATCAACTGCTTCACACTGAATTCCTGAAACAATAGGGTAAATCTTTAATGAATCTGGTTTTTTTGTGAAGCCAAAATTAACATTTGTTGTATTTATGATGCAATTTATAACATAAGTCTGCCCGGAATTTTCTCCTGGAAATTTTAGCCCGCCGCCATATGCGGCATCTCCATAATTTTTTGCATAGGTATAATTAATAAGTGGGGTTTTATCCTCTAATTTAATGCTTTTGGTGCCTTCCACATTTGAAATTGCCACACTAACTCCGCTTAATCTTATATTGCCTGTATTTAAGGAGAAACGCAGTTCTTTCGAGTTGCTGTCATAGCAGGTATATGCTTTATTTATGCTGACTTTATCAAAAATATCCATACAGCTTCCTGCCTGCTGTAAATTCCTTTCTATCAAATTTTTCACAACAACCCAGATAATAGTTATTGACACCATTGTAAGCGCAATAAGAATTAATGTTGCCACAATTGTTGAAAGCCCTTTTCTGCCTCGCCTTTTTTTCAAATTTTTTTTATCCATTAATTATTTTCTTTAATCTGATGTTTTTTACAAATCTTCTTTATTCTATAATTGCTTCAAATTCATTATTATTGCAAACAAAAGTCTTTTCCCCTTCATTATCTGATATCCCCAAGAGCACTGGAATTAAAACTATCTTTTCTATATCCCCCTCAATTGTGATTGTGTATTCTCCTGCCTCTCCCTGCCCTAACCCTTCAAATCCTTCCAAGTCTTCAGTATCATGCCCGCCTTCTGTGAAAATTTGTATTTTCATCCCATTAATAGGGATTGTTCCGTCATTGGAAATAGCTAAATTATTGCTGTCTTGAGAATAACTCGCACTTATGCTCACGTCATCGCAAACAATTTCTATATTCTGGTCAAATTTCATTGTTTTATCTGTTACTATCGTCTTAAACCATATAAAAATAATCAAAGCCATAACTACTACAATCGCTATTAACAAAACAGTTGCAATAACAGGAGAAACTCCCCCTTTACTTTTTATTTTATCCCCTCTTTTATTGTTGTTCATGTATTGTTAAGTTATTTTGATTTTAAAATCTTTTCTGTTCTT
>JAHIEH010000036.1 GCA_018901675.1 Nanobdellota archaeon | reverse complement strand
TTTTGAACGCAATCATCCCAACTATCTTTTTGTTTATTACTGCAATATAAACCTCTCCTAACCTAAAATAAAATTTCAAACTATCCATTGCAGAATTAAAATTAACTTTTTCATTAAATGGTGGCTTAGAAAATTCTGTTAGTATAATCTTCACAATCTCTCTTAATTCATTCATCTTAGCTTTTTTTATCTCAATTTTCATTTTCTTTTCTCCAATTCTTTATTTAGTTTATCTATTCTTTTAATTATTTGCTTTACAATTCTCTCAACATTTTTGCTGTTGCCCTCAGTTTCATCTTTTATTTTCCAATTAACTATTTTAAATTTGAATTCTTTTGATTTAAAAATTGACAAAGGAACATCATTTGCAGCAATCACTAAAATATCTGCCCATCTAAGCAATTCGGTGGTTACTGGTTTTGGTTTCCCATTAATATTCAACCCAAACTGTTTAGAGATTACAACTTGTTGCCTGTCCAGTGGATATCTTCCAGGAATTAACCCTGCAGAATTTACATAAACAGTCTTGTTCCTGTTTATCTTCTTAAAACATGCTTCAGCAACTCTGCTTCTAAATCTGTTATATTTGCAAACAAATAAAATGTTCATTTTAAGTTACCTCTTTTTGTATTTTGAAGGATGGAAGGAGGGAGTCGAACCCTCTTCTCAGGAGCCACAGTCCCGTATCTTAACCGTTGGACCACATCCATCATATCCCTACTTAATTCTGGGTATTGTTTTTTCCAGTCATTTACTTTATTTAAATTCTTTGGGCTACTCCAACCAATCAATTTTTCATACCTTTGAAAATTAGATATCCCACTTAAAGATATTCTTCCATATTTATCATTAAATCCCAACCAAATATTAAAACCAAACATGTTTAATATAGCTCCTACTTCTTTAATAATGTTTTTGGAGAGAAGAGATAGTTCGATTACAGGGTAATATTTCTCATATCCATATTGAGACTTAAACCTTAATGATCCATCTGTATCAAATAACCCCCTTAGAAAAGCTGATAATATCTCGGTGTTATTCACTTTCAATATTTCAGGTATGCACAGATCATCTTTCTTTCCAGATTTTATCTTTATTACTTTTGTCTTAAATTCCCAAATAGCTTTAGATTTTAATTCAAAACCATAGCTATCTTTGAAATCCTTGGGGGTTATTTCTATATTATACAAGATTTTAAATAATGGTTTAATATAATCTTGATAATATTCTCTTTCATTATTCTGGTTTCCTTTTAATCTATATTCAAATCTGCTTTTTGAAAGAAACCCATCTCCAAAATGCATACCTATTTCTTCTGCTAGTTCGGGAGTTAATTTTCTTGGAAGTTTGATCTTTCTTTTTATATCATATTTGCTAAAATTTACTTTAGAAGTATCGAGGTCAAGACGATTATTTTTATAATCTATTTTTATTGGTTTAAGGAGTTTTTTTCGTTCACCAAAAACCTTTCTTCCAATTATAACTAGTTCATTAATTACCTTAGCATTGTAATCTTTAAGTGCATCTCTTTCATTTTTATTTATTAACTCTAAAGCATTTATAAATAAAGAATAAGGAATATCACAAAACCCAAATCTATATGCTTTACTTAAAGTGGATTCATTTACATTTAACTGGTTGGATAATTCTTTCCAGCTAAGATTAGTTTTTTCTTTAAGATTTTTAAAAAAATCTTTCTGTTTTCCTTCGGCAAATTGTACCCTCTTTTTCATTAATAATTGAATATACTCTGTTTTATATATTTTACGTATTAGCGTTAAACTATTATAACATCTTTTACCATTAACAGATTCTTTATTATCATCTTTATCTAACCTCAAACCAGAATCATAAGCACAGCTAAAAAAATCTTTTTTAATCTTACTAATTTCTGTGGGGAAACCCCCGATTTAAATTAGCTGTCATGTTTATTTAAGAGAAAAAGGGTTTTTAAAGATTTTCATAGGTCATAAAATATAAATGTATTTATTAAATTATACCCCCTCTCTACACTTTAATCTTCTTGAACAAATATCCGCCGATAAAAATCATGATAATGCTGAAACCTGCTAAAACTGCAAAACATGTTATTGGATTTATCTGACTAACCCCAAGAAGCCCGTATCTTATTCCTTCAACACCATAAGCAAGAGGGTCCAAATAAGCAATTGTTCTTAACATTGGGGGAGCACTTGTTAGGGGAAATAGCGCCCCTGACAACCCAAAAATTGGAAAGATAACAAAATTCATTATAAGCTGAAATCCATGCATATCTTCAATTCTAGATGCAATAGCAATCCCTAAAGCAGTAAAGGATATAGCTACAAGCAGCATAAACAAAAGAGCAATAAAAAATCCTTGAATAGTAGTTGTTACACCTACTGCAAATAAAGATATAACTAAAATTATCAATCCCTGAAAA
>JAHIEH010000035.1 GCA_018901675.1 Nanobdellota archaeon | reverse complement strand
TTTATCAACATTTAATCCTGTGGATATTCCGGTAATGCTTCCGCTTCTCATCATAACATAGCCATTCTCAAGAGAAGTCTCAACTCCAGTAGCAGTATCCAAAAATCCAGGAGCTGTCATCTTTTCAGAAGAGCCAAAATTCAAAAACTCTCTTTTGTCCTGGGCAATAATCAAATCGCCCTGGCTTCTTAATTTATCTACGGAATATGTAATTACAAAAACTTTTTTTGCCTGCTCGCCTTCATTTGAACTTTCATTATAATCCACCCCATAAATAGCAAGATTAGCGTCATTCACATTTTCAATATTGACTTCTTTAGGCAAATCCTCAAAATTAACTCTACTTACTTTGTTGATTTTCTCGGCTTTTACTCCTTTTTTCTCAACAAATTCTTCAACATATTTTTGAACTTCACCAGAAATCTCTTTGGGAGATGACACATCTTCTACTCTTTGTGTAATATCTCCTTCTATAGCTGTTGCCTCTGCTTCACTGGCAGTTGCAGTTTCAGAAACATTTGTTTCATTAGCTTCAGCTGCTGCTATTGCAAACATAGTAATCAAAAACATACCAATTGCGATAACTACAAATAGCTTTTTCATTCTCATTTAAACTCGTGCCCTCCCGCATATACACAGTAAGAGTTTGAATACCGAGAAAATCCTTTCGTTCTTGGGATTTTCTGGTCCAAAAAATCTCTGATTTTTCCGGAACTGAAAATTTCCTGTTTTCATCTTCTCTTTTTTATATAACTTTAAATCCAAAGGTATATTTAAACTTAACTCTTAACATATATAAACTTAAAAAGAATTTGTCTTTTCTTACAAAATCAAAAACTTTATAACAGAATAAGATGAAAATAGCAATAGTTTATGACATGATTTATCCTTTTAACATAGGAGGAGCAGAGCTAAGAAACTACGAAATAGCCAAAAGACTTGCGAAAAAGCACGAAGTCCATTTATTTGGAGTTAAGCTATGGAAAGGCCCAGATATTATTAAAAAAGAGGGTATAACATTACATGGGGTGTGTAGATATAAGAAATTATATAGTTTTAGTGGAAAAAGAACCATATTTGAGCCAATAAACTTTGCAATTAAACTTTTCAAGCCTTTAAACTCAGAAAAATTTGGCATTATAGACACTTCCAGTTTTGTTTATTTCCATTGTTTTACATGCAAGCTTGTATCTATTCTCAAAAAAACCCCGTTAGTCTTTACCTGGCATCAATACTGGGGGGGCTATTGGCACAGTTATCTTGGAAAATTAAAAGGTTTTTTTGGTAAAATTATTGAAAAAAGCGTAAAAAATCTTACAAAAAACCACATTGCTATCTCCCAAACAACCAAAAAACAATTGATAAATGAGGGAGTTAAAGAAAAGAACATTTTTGTGAATTATGATGGAATAGACATGGACAAAATAAATTCAATAAATCCTATCAAAACACGAAGAGAGATGTATGATATTATTTTTGTTGGAAGATTAACCCACCAAAAAAATGTGCCATTGTTAATACAATCTGTAGGTTTATTAAAAAAAGAATTTCCAAGCATAAAAGTAAATATTATCGGCGATGGCCCAGAAAGAAAAAAGCTTGAATCTTTAACAAAGGGGCTAAATCTTGAAAAAAATGTTGCTTTTACTGGTTTCTTAAAAAAGCAAGAAGATGTTTACAAAGAGATGAAATCTTCAAAAATATTTGTCCTGCCTTCATTATTAGAAGGTTTTGGAATTGTGGTGGTTGAAGCAATGGCCTGCGGTTTACCAACAATCGTAGTGAATAATGAAATGAGCGCCTCAAAAGAGCTTATCTCAGATAGATACAAAAACCAATTAATTGTGAAAAATAACCCTCGGTCTCTTGCCATAGCAATAAAAGAATTATTAAAAAATGAAAATCTCAGAAAACAGATAAACAAAGAAGATAAGAAAAACCTCCAGAAATTTGACTGGAACTGCATAACTAAAGAGTTAGAAGAATATTATTTAAACATAATTAAAAAATGGAAAACCCAACAAAAACAGAATTGAATGTCTATGGAATTAAAATAATCATCACTTCCAACAAAGAGATTAGCAGCTGGATTGAACATGATTATAATTATTACCTCACACGCCAAAAAAGTGATATGGATTACAATCTAAAATTCAATTTATTTTTACAATTTCCAGACTATAGCAAACTTCCCGAGCTAACTGCAAAAAAATATCATGAGGATTATATTGTTTATGAATCAAAAAACACAAGAATAATTGATTTTTTCGGCAAAGCATTAGCGATATACAGAATTGATGACAAAACAATTAATATATACTGCAGTTCAAAAGACAGATTATATGAAATTTTTTGCTTGTCTTTTGAATCTCTTCTTGGAGAAGAACTGGACAAAGCAGGATTTCACAGAATACACTGCTTAGCTTTGGAAAAAAACAAAAAAGGCGTAATTCTCCTTTTGCCTCCAGGAGCAGGAAAAACAACCCTTGCCCTAAAGTTCCTAGAAAGTCCAGAAATTAAAGTCCTTTCAGAAGACATTGTCTTGTTTAAAAAAGGAAAACTATATGGATTGCATTTTGTATGGGGTATAAGAAAAAATGACGCAATTAATATTACAAAAAGATTCAAAGGAAGATTAATGAAAAGAGGAAAATACAGCGATAAAGTGCTAATAAATGTGGATAAATCCAATCTGTCTCACCAAGCAGAACCCAAAATAATAATCCTCGGAAAAAGAATCTTGTCAGAAAAAAGCTATATAAAAAGCACAGCTAAGCACAGGCTGTTCATTCCTTTGCTAAAAAGCATGGTTTTAGGATTAGAACTACAGCAGTCCTTAGCATTTTTCTTGCTGAAGAATACAAAAGAAGCATTTTCAAAAGCAAATATTAGCTTATCAAGATTAAACGCTTTAATATATATTTTAACTCACAGCAAAACTTATGAATTTAAAATAGGAAAGAATGTAGAAAAAAATTATAATGTATTAAATGATTTTTTAAGCAGTGTAAAATAGCCAACAAAATGGAAATCAATAAAAAAGAAATTCAGGACATAATCAAAAGAACTAATGCTTTATTGACAGAAAAAGAAGCAGAGCGGTTATTTTCTTTAACCAAAAATCTATCAAAAAATGGAGTAATCGTAGAAATCGGCTCTTATAAGGGTGGCTCGGCAATAATCTTGGCGAAAGGAGCAAAAAAGCATAACAAAAATAAAGTTTATGCCATTGACCCTCATAATAATCCCTTAGGAAGCCATGATAAAACTTCTCCAGACATAATCCCGAAAAACACATTGCCCTTTTTTATAGAAAACATAAAAAAAGAAGGGTTGGAAGGGGAAGTTGTTCCAATTGTTAAAACATCAGAAGAGGCAGCAAAAAATTGGAAAAAACCAATAAGCCTTCTTTGGATAGATGGAAACCATCTTTATGAATTTGTAAAGATGGATTTTATATTATGGGAAAAGTATCTTGTTAAGGGGGGAATAATTGCATTTCATGACTCATGGGAAGGCGGGGGATTTAACGGCCCTGTAAAAGTGATTGAAGAAAACATCTCCAATTCCAAAAGGTTTAGCGATATAAAAATTATAGACCGTATCACCTTTGCAAAAAAGATAAGAGTGGCAGATTTCTCTGAACGACAAAAAAACAAATTAAACCTTTTGTCAATAAAGATTAGGATTCCTTATCAAAGGATATTCATCTGGATTAACAAAAACCTTGGTCTTTTAGGAATTTTTTTAAAAAAGAATCACCCAAAAATGTATATCACATTAAAAAAAATAAAAAAAATGATATCAAAACTTAAACAAAAATGAAGCTTCATAGAATGCTTACCCTGTTTTTAAAGCGAATAACCTCGTTTTTGTCAAAAAACCAAAATATATCTATCCTAAGGCAGGTAGGGATTTTTTTGTATAAATTTGGATTGATTATAGCAGTCCAAATGTATAAAAAAATGCCAGAAATAGAGTCTATTTACACTAAAACAAAGTTTGATAAGTGGTTCAAAGTAGGACAAAGTGATATTGACATACAAATCATTATAAAAGACATGTCAATTGAACAAGAATGGGACTTTTTAAAGAGATTTTGGAAAATACAAAAATCAGTTGAGAAATTATTTCCATTTATAGAACTTGTAATTTTAGCATTTAATAGGGATTTTAAAATCCATCAAATAATAGGGCATACCAAAATTTCAAGAAAAGGAGAACACTTTCAAAATTGGAAATTAATTTATGGAAAAGAAAACCGAATGAAGTTTAAAGATAATGAAACAAAATTGTCATACCCATACACAGCTTTTTCTTATCGCGACTCTTTATTTAATATTTACGAGTTTAAATTAAATGAAAATCAAAATTTAAGGGTATTTTATAAATGTATAGGGGCTATAATCAGAAACTTCTTTGGAGATGAAAACAAAAGAGAGGCAAAGAATATTGACGAATACAAGGAATTTTTTAAAAAAAGAGGACTAAGTGAAAGATTCACAAAAGAATTTTTTGAATTGCCAGGAAAAGATTTTAAGTCCAATCAAGGATTTTTAGCATTAGCTCTATTTTCTATTATAAAATTAATAGAATCATTAAAAACTGAAAATTTAAATAAAAAAACAAATAAAATGGATTTTAAGGTTATAAAAAACCCTCATTTCAAGATTAACATAAATTCAGAAATCAAAAACTTTGTTAATAAATTAGACAAAAAACATATACATTCTATCTATTTAGAAAGAGAGGTTTATAGAAGTCAGTGCTTATTCTATTTGATTTTTAAAGATGGCTTAAGTTATAAAGAATTTAAACAGCAATTTAATCTTATTTTAGACAATCTTCATTTGTTAAAAGAAGTTAAAGATAGAGTTAAGTTGAAAGAGAAAGTATACACCAGCGACCCCCAACTTTTCCCTATTATTTTAACAGAGAAAATGATTAAAAATACAGAATTTATTGATGATGGAGATCCTTATGGTTCTGTTAATTTCAACTCATATGCTAAAAAATTATATGGCGATAAAATCTCAATAACTCCCAATTATAAACAAATAAGAAAAATGGTAGATATGCCTAAAACCCAGATACCTCTCCAATTTTTCCAGTTGTATAAATTACAAAAAGAAAATAAATCGTATTCAATTCTTCTTATGATTCATAAACTCCTAAACGAAAAGAACATTCTCTGCCTGCATAACATTGAAAAAGAATATTTCAAGCATTATCCAAAATTGGACATGGATAGTGTAGAAGAGAGATACAAATTTGTAAGAAAAGAAATGAAAAAACAAGACCAAGATTTAGTGCCAAGTGAAGATTTTAATCAATAAAAATGGAAAGAATAATCATAAATCAGGTATCAAATAAATTTAAAATAGGATTTGCCAAAAAACAAAACGCCTTAGCAAGATTTTTTGAATGAGTCCAAGAAAATGTTCTAATTATTAATCCAAGCAAAAATATAGCGAAAAACCAATTTTTCTTTAATTCTTTTTCTCATTTTTCCTTAATCCCCAATATGCTAAGCATAAAAGATGAAAATATTGTCTGTATTCCAATGATAATTAAAGTTAAGGCAATTATTGAATTCTTTACTTCCTGTAATGCACCAAAACCGCTTTCTACCCATCTAATTAATATAAAAAGATAGATAATTGCACCAATCCCGCTAACTATCACCCCAACAATACTTGCTGTTTCAATAGTAATATGTTTATTTAATTGATTAATCAATAAACTTTCTTCTCCTAAATGATTAATCGCATAAGTTTTAGCAAAAAAAGCAAATATGATTAATTGATAGCCAATAATCATAAATAAAGAAGATAAAAACATTGGATGGTACTGCAGTTTCACCCCAAAAATTACAAGGGTGTTAAAATACAACATAATTATTGATATAGCTCCTGCTAAAAAAAGGATTATTCCAGGAATAAAAAACAAAAACAATGGGCTGTAGAGCAGCATAAATCTTAAATGTTTCCACGCATCTGCAAATGGCTTTAATTTGGATTCTCCTTTTCTTTTGCAATAATTAATTGAAATTTGTTTTATCTTTAATTTCTTCTTTGCTGCTTTAATCACCATTTCAGAAGCAAATTCCATGCCAGTTGTTTTTAGATTTAATTTGTTTAATGATTCTTTTGTTATAGCTCTCATTCCACAATGAACATCATGAACTTTTGTTTTGAAAAACAATCTAAGCAAAAAAGAAAGAACTGGATTGCCAATATAACGATGAGAAAAAGGCATTGCATTCTCATCAATTTTGCCCTTAAACCTATCCCCAACAACAAAATCATAGCCTTCCTTTAGGCATTTTAAAAATTCAGGTATCTCATTAAAATCATAACTTCCATCGCAGTCAGCCATAAAGATATATTTTCCTTTTGCAATTTCAAATGCCTCAAGATATGCATTTCCATAACCCTCCTTATCATGCTTAATTAATATAACTCCTAATTTTTTGGCAATTTCAGGAGATTTATCAGAAGAAGAGTCAGAGACAATAATCTCTCCATAGATTTTGTTCTCACTCAAAACCTTTTTTATTTGCTTAATGCAATAGCCAACTGCCTGCTCCTCATTTCTACAAGGAAGAATTACGCTCAATTCAGGGCTTTTGTTGTTTTTTTTATCCATAATAAACTATTTTACCTCGTAGATGTAATTATTCTCACTATAAACCCGTTTCCACCCGCAATCAATTTTTTCTTTTGACAGCACATATCTCACATTATCCTTTTGAATTATTTCCTGTTTTTTATCACAGTCTTTTAACTCAAAAAAGAGTTCCAAATCCTCTTTGTGGGAGAGTTTAGTGTAGATATTGAGAGTAGATAGCGGTATTTTTTGTGAGATTGGGTACATTGCAGTTGAGATTTCTATAGGCGCTATAACTCTCTCTTTCTCAATAGTTTGGAGACTGGACAAAAAAATCAAATCCTTGTAATCTTTATCATTAATAAGCTGGTATAATTGAGTTCTCCTGTCAGAAGAATAATAAGGCTTAAATGCAAAAAATAAAACAATCACAACAATAATTGCAATAATCGCATACTTAAGCAAAGCCCTGCTTTTCTCTGAAATTCTTAAATTACCTGCATAAGCAGAAATTAGTTTTAGGAGGTAATAAATCCCAAATGCACTCAAAAAAGGAATGCTTATAGCAAGATAATAAAGATTTCTTTGGTAAGGAACTAAATAAGAAACTCCTGTTAGCTTATAACCCAGCATGGAAATCATCGCCATAGCTGGCCACAAAACATAAACTAGATATTTCCTTATGTTTTTGCTGTATAATAAGATAATCAACATACCGAACAAAGCAAAAAGATACCCAATTAAAGAATAAACTTCTGTAGGCAGATTTTGCAATTCACCTATGCCCCAACCCTGCCTAAATTGCAGAGAAGTAACCAAATGAGACAGAATGCTGCTCCAGGAAACCATAATGATATATTGAGACAGAATGCTGCTCCAGGAAACCATAATGATATATTTATAGAACAAAATTCCTGCAATTGGAATTATTAAAAACAAAGAGAAAAATTTGTATTCTTTCTTTATATAATTAAAATTGATTAGAGCATAAATAACTAAGAAAGGGACAGCAAATAAAACAGAGATTGCATGGAAAAACAGGAGAAAAGTCATTATTGCTAAGCTTATTAAAATAAATTTCTTGTTTTGTTTTTGAATGCCCTGGCTGAAAAAATAAATATACAGAAAAATAAATGGTATTGAAAAAGTTAAAGGAGTGAAAAACCACAGCCCAGTTAGATTAACATTTGATTTTATTGAAGCAAAGAAAATAACAGAAAGCAAAGCAATCCAAAAATTATCATCTGTCAGTTTATAACTGGTATAAAACAATGCTGATGCAGAAAGAACAGCCCAGATTGCAGGCAGAAATTTGTAAATAAGCACAAGATTAAAAAATTTTGACAATATTAAAAGAAAAAAATGAAAACCCATTTCTGCTCCTGCAAACCCGTATAAATACAGCCCGTCAGCTAAGAGCATGGATTTTAAAATGCCTCCCCATTCATCAACATGAAATGGAAATCTGTAAGAAAAGTGCGGGGAATAAACCAAGATAAACAACAAAATAAATGCAAAAATCACCAAAATAACCTGAAAAATACTCCGCCTTTTTTCCATGGAATAATCAAATTATTCAGGCTTTTATTCTTTTTGCTAAATCCAAAGTAGTTTATTTAGCAAATAACAAAATCACTGCCATCCTGATTTTTTTTAACTTCGCATGGCATATAAGTATTGTTTAAAATTGTGTAGCTGACTCCTTCAAACTTCGGTGATACACACACAATTTTTATCTCAAAATTTCCAAAATAATCTTTCATCCCGGTTTCTAAATAGTAAAAACCTTTATCAGGATTTTTTCCTGAGGGTGTAATTCCTGGGGAAAATTTTGACAAATCTGCAACTTCCCTCAAAACTACATTTTCCACGCTTCTTTCTTCAGTTATAATGTCTGCTTTGCACGAAGCATTTACAACCGGCTCTTTATCTTTGTCCAAGACTCTTATCAAGACATTCTCTGGAATGCTTCTTTTAGGGATTTCTAAAAAAACAAAAAGAAAAACTGCCAAAACTAAAAAAAGCAAGCTAAAAAAGATTCTATGCCCCATTTTCATAGGAATAATAACTAAAAATAGTTTATAAGTTATGCGATTTTATTATCGTGTGTGTTATCGACAGGAGGTTATTTCTGGATAACACAATTTTATTCCTCTGTATGCCTTTGCATATATCACTGATAAAACTTCAAATAGGTTATAAGATGCAACAGATTATTGCACAAATGCACATTTAGTTATATTATGCCAAAATTGCCGATGCAGAAAACTGCACATTTTAATGTGCAGATGAATGCAATTTTGACATAAAAACATTCTTGACATGTGTGGTTTGTGAGTTTTTTGGATGCTCTGAAATTAAAGACACTCCCAAGAGCATTGTTTGAACCCAATTTCGGACATCATAAACACTATTTCTAGTCGTGTATCCCTATGCATCCAAACCGCCCCCATTTGATTTTAAGAGGAGCGCGTGAAACTGATATTCCTTCTGCTGAAAACCCGCTTCTTGTATAAGTCACAGTATCAGCTGTCCTTGAAGCTATTTTAAGCTCAGTTCCAGGAACAATTGCTCCTGTTACATCATTAATAGTTACATCATAAACCTTAACATTATCAGAAGTTAAGCCTTCTTTTTCAAGTATAAATTTGTTAAGTATCGCCTCTCTTGAAAATGGCTCACTCCCACTCTTATCTGGGTTTGAAAAAGTTGTTCCTGAAGGGCTATGTTTAACATAAGTCATAAAAGTATCATTAGGAAGAGAAAAAATATCTTTTAGTGGAATAGCCGGAGCAACAGTTAATGTCTTTTCACTGCCAGGAGTAGTAATTGCGGTTCCTCTTGCTATTTTGTTTTTGCATCCAGCAGAATCATACCAAACCAAATCTAAATCATCAGGAACATATCCATCTGGACGCCAATGAACAACTTTTGATTCTAAACTTGCATTATAAAGCTCAAGAAACCCATCTCCATCTGTATCATCTGAAAAAACAATTATTCCGTCAGAACTAACTCTTGGCATAAACTGGTTTCCAACATATTTGATTAAACTATTAGCAGGAGGAGAATGTATTCTTATATCAAAATCAGATTCTGCTAAATTATTAGCTACTATATCAAACTTTTCTTCCATAAAGTCTCTGCAATCAATATATCTCTGCCCAAGGAAACCAACAAACATAGCTCCATGACCATTACCAAACCCAAGGACTTCACTAAAATCAAAAGGCACATTATTAATAACTTTTTCTTCTAAGTTTTCAGTATATGGAGCATGGTCACCAAAAAAACCAGCAATAAATTGAGTAGCTGAAACTATCTTAGTTCCAGCTAAAACTTTTCCATCACCCCTAACAACAGGCCATCTCAAGATTTTTCCCATGTTGCTTACAATTTTTCTCTCA
>JAHIEH010000034.1 GCA_018901675.1 Nanobdellota archaeon | reverse complement strand
ATGAACAACTTTTGATTCTAAACTTGCATTATAAAGCTCAAGAAACCCATCTCCATCTGTATCATCTGAAAAAAGAGTTATACCGTCAGAACTAACTCTTGGCATAAACTGGTTTCCAACATACTTAATTATATGATTACCAGCAGGAGAAGTTATTCTTATATCAAAATCAGATTCTGCTAAATTATTAGCTACTATATCAAACTTGTTTTCTAAAAAATCCTGGCAAATCCCATAAGCATCTCCAAAAAAACCAACAAACATCGCTCCAGGACCATTGTCTACTCCAAAACTTGACCAATCAGGAAAACCAGAAGGATTCAGAACTTTCTCTTCTAAATTCTCACTATATGGAGCACCACTACCAAAAAAACCAGCAATAAATTGAGTAGCTGAAACTATCTTAGTTCCAGCTAAAACTTTTCCATCACCCCTAACAACAGGCCATCTCAAGATTTTTCCCATGTTGCTTACAATTTTTCTCTCATCGCTCGCATTAGGCAAGCCAGAAACTATTGGATAAGCATTAATTACACAATTAGGATTAGAAATGCTTTCTTTTACTGAAACAAAAAGGATATCCCCTGTTGTTCCTCCATATCTATGTATATAAGGGTCAAGAGCTTTTCTTCCATCACTAAAAACAAGAAAATCTTTTACACTTCCTGTTTTTAAAACCTCCACAAGCTTTCCTCCTGAAGAAAGCCCTGTATCTCTTGTGCATAGAATAACACCGCTATCATCAAAATTTGGAGTTCCTGACTGATAATCATAAAACTCCCCTAAATCACCTTCTACTGTAAGCTTAACAGCAGAACCTGGCTTTCCTCTCTCCACCATATATAATACAGGTTTTGCTCCGTCTCCTTTTGCTCTTATAAAATAAATTGTCCTGTTGTCTCTGGATACAGAAAGAGCAAAATCATTTTTATCTTTTTCAGGTGTAACAGCCGGAGTTATTTCATGATAATTAAAAGCAGAAAAACCAAAACCAAAACTGGGTATAATATTTGCATCTGTAATACCCAAATTATCATTAAACTCCCAAGAATTTGAAGATGAGGGATTATTTGGGTCTGTGGGTCCATTAGCTAATTCATAAGAATCACTTAAACCATCTCTGTCTGTGTCAACTCCAGAGTTTTGAGGTGCTGCATATGCCATAGGTGAGTAAAGAGTTGCAAGAGCCAGTCCAGTAATTACTGCTTTTCCAACTCCTTTTTTTACAGAACTATAAACACTATTAAATAAAGAGGTTTTTTTAGGTTCAATGCTTTCAACCTGGCTTTCAAGGCTATCCATACTAAATCTTGGTTTTTAAAGTTTATAATCTTTTCTATGATTTTTAATTTATGCCCTACTTAACACATATCAGTAGGAAACACAAAGCCGGTAGATAATCAGCTTATCAGAAAAACCCTCTTGCTGTTCGTTGTGTTTCCGCAAAAATCAATTGATTTTCTGTGTTAGGATGTTCCAAAATTTGATAGATTTATGGACATTACAAAAAGTGTCAATAAATGACACTTTTTTAAACATGAGAAAATCAGAGTAAAATTAATTTTTATTTATGTCAAGATTCTTGATAAAAACCACCTCTTTTAAGATGTGGTTGAATCTTGAGCATCCAAAAGTCCAAAACCAGACTCAAGGACTTTTTGATTCTAAGAGCCATTTCCATGCAGGAATTACTTTTATTGACTCTATTTCTCTTTCTGTTTTATAGGATAGAACTATTGCTCTTTTGGGTTTAAATTTCTCGATAAATTTCTTCAGAGATTTTAAATTTCCTCCTTTTATCTCCCCAGATTTTATTTCGATTGCAATTAAAGGGTCTGTTTTTATAATGTCCACTTCATTTTTATATGCATCTCTCCAAAAGAAGTCAGCATTTGAATGGATTACCAAAGCCTGTTCAAATATTTTTGCAAAATTATCCTTTATTAATAACGGATTTAGTAATGTTGTATAATACTTCTTCAATCTCCTTTGTGTTTTTCTTGCATTTTTCGAATAATTATAAAGTTTTTTTATTAAAAATGATTCTTCTAGATACTCGAGATATTCAGATAGCAAATGCCTAGTTATCCCCACCTCTCCAGCAAATTGCTGCAACTCTATAATCTGACCAGGATTATTATATATAATATCAAATATCTTCCTGATAACAACCAAGTTTTTAACTTCAAAAACTTCGCTCATATCATGATAAAGAATTTTGTCTATAACTCCTTCACGCATATATTTCTTTATAATCTCGGGTTCTTTATCTATTAACTCGGGAAACCCATTGCACATTAAAAAATTGTTAAATTCTCTCAGAATTTCATCACACTGTAGCACAAGATTATCAAATTTCTTGTCTTTAAAGTTTAGGTACTCTTTAAAGTTAAGAGGGTTGAGCTTGAACTCAAATATTCTTCCAGCCAAGCTTTCTCTTGATTTTCTCCTGATAAATAGGGATTCTGACCCGGATATAAGAAATTTAATCCGAGGGTAAACATCATAAATTCTTTTTAATTGTTCTCCCCAATTTTTAATTTTTTGGACCTCGTCAAAAACAAAAAGATAGTTCTCAGACCTTAAATCTTTATTAAATAATTTCTTGTAGATATCTATTATCTCGTCTATCCTTACTGAAGAGTAATCATCAAAAGAAAAATAAAATATATTTTGTTTGGAAAAACCTGTGCCTATGTATTCTTTTATAAATTTGAACATCATTGTAGTTTTTCCAACTCGCCTCAATCCTGTTATTGCTACTATTTGTCTCGTTTTCATGAATTTCTTAATTTCTGGATAAAGATCCCTACTTTTATATTCTAAAGTAGGAAAATCTTTAGTCCACCAGACATTTGTTTCTTCCATATCTTTAATGATTATATTCTCTTCCATCTTCTAAATTATATGGTTTTTTATAATACCATACTTTCTATTATATGTTATATTATACTATCATACTTTATAAACCTTTCTATGATATTATACCAAAATTAACAATTTTGTTAATGGAATGTCAAGAACCATACAATAAATTGCATGGCGTGTCTGGTTCTTGATCACCTCCAAACTTGAAAAGTTTTGATGGCACAAAAATGGTTTCATTTTTATTGTGCTCAAGAATTGTTTTTATTATGTCAAGATTGATAAATCTTGAGCACTATCAAGAACATCAGTTCTTGAAGTCTCGCGAACTAAAGTAGGGAGTTTGTATAAAAAAACAATTCTTGACATATCAATTTCATTGTCTTCCACAAGTTCAAGTAAACAATAAACATTATAAAACTTTGTAAATCTCACTATAGTCTTAACAAATTTATTATCAATTGTGTTATCTACCTTAATTATTCTATATAACAAACCTTAACTCAAAGCAACAAACATCAAGATTTTGCACTCGTCTTTATCGCAAAAATCATATGCTTTTCCAAGAACAGTCCCATCTCTTGGATTATTATTGCTTGTTGCATATCCTGGCTTGCTTGCACTAACAAGCAAATCACCTGGATAGATTTTTCCGTTTTCAGTTATTACTTTTGTATAAACAATACCAGCAACAGCAATAGGATAACCATATTTAGGATTATTACCCATGTTTATCACAGAAGTATTTGAAACAACACCAACTACAAGCTGTGAATTAGATTTGTCGCACATTTTAATTACCTGTCCATACAATGGGTCTATGCAAACAACATCTCCAAATTCAAGTTCTGGCTCATAACTTCTTGCAACACAGCTTGAATTAGCCAAACACAAAACATGCTTTCTTGCATTTATTGTTTGCAAGACTTCTGCAATATCAGCACTGACAATTGCTGCATATCCTCCTGTTAGATACATTAGTCCTTCAACTTCTAAATTGCCCTGTATAAATACATCATTAGAAGTAAGCATTGCACCAGAATCAGGGGTTTGCCCAGACCCAAAATTATTAAATGCAGCATCTACGGTTGTCCCAGCACCGATAGTTCCCTCAACAATTAATCTTCCATCAGTAGCAGAAGCAGTGCATCCTCCATCACCGATACAAACACCTGCATCTTCAAATTCATATAATCCAGAAGAGGTTGTTGTTCCAAACCTGAGATTATTTCCTAATAAATCTCCTCCTAAAAGAGTTAAACTTCCCTGAACATTCAAATCTTTAGTCATGTTAATAGAGCCGCTTCCATTAATTACCAAAGCACGGGCACCTTCACGAACGGAGTTTCCCCTTGTTCCATTCCCATGAACATTAATATACAAAAAATTGTCTGCCCATTCAATTCCATAAGCATAAGAATTTGATTCTTTTACAAATGTGCCATTTGTTCCATTCCAAAATGTATTAAATCCAATAGAGGGACTAAATCCACTAAGACTTAACATTCCAAGATGCAAAGATTTACCAGTAGTATAATTTGGAAGAGAGGGACCATAATTTTGAACTGAAAATCCGCCATTATTCATAAAAAATGTGCTTCCGCTCATATTTATATTTCCTGTTGTAGCACCTGTTCCTGTTCCAAGATTTAAACCACCAGTTCCCATAGTCAAATTTCCGCTCATGTTTATGCTTCCTGCCGTGGCTCCTGTCGCTGTTCCGAGATTTAAGCCATTAGCAACAATTAAGTTGCTGAAATTCATGCTTGTTCCATTAATTGCAAGGGTTTGGTTATAATAATAGATTGACTTTAGAGTCTGGTTATACTGCAAAGACTGGTTTAAGTTTAAACTTTGGTTATAGTAGTAAATTGAACTTAAAGTTTGGTTGTATTGCAGTGATGTGTTCAGGTTTAAAGATTGGTTGTAATAATAAATGCTGT
>JAHIEH010000033.1 GCA_018901675.1 Nanobdellota archaeon | reverse complement strand
TTAGACTTAATTTGTTTGCTCCAGTAGTTGCAAGAGTCCCATTAGCAGTTATTCTGCAATAAAATGTTTCGCTTATTGTTTTGCTATTTGCTTCTATTGTAAGAACAATAGCATCTGTATCTGCAAAGCTCAAGCCCTGTGGCTTTCTTTCCCATAAGTCAAATACACTCTTTAATTTTACATCTTTAATTATAGATTTCATTTTTCCTTTTTCTTTTTTTATTTCTATTCTCTGCAAAAATTTCTTTTTCCAATTTAGGATAGGTAGATTCTTCATTATTTTCTCTTATAGTTTTCCATGCAGAAGTATTATAATTAGTTCCAGATGGAAATGCTAATCCAAATTTTGCTGCTGTTTCAAAACTAGCTAAAGCTGCCCGTATCTTTATTCCAAGTAATTCTACGCCAACTAAACTCACAGTTATGTCTGCATTTATCACTATCCCTTTATCTAATACCCTATCTATAACATCCAATAATGTATTTTCTTTATGAAAGCATCCTTCCATTTTATTCTATCTCCCTAATTTGAACTTCCGACAAATTTTCCATTATTTGTTTTGCTGTTGTTAATCTTTCGGTTAATAACTCTTTTTGTTCATTATATTCTTCTTCACTTATTTCTCCTATTTCAAAGAGTAAGTTATTTTCTTTTATTTGAGCAGTAATTTTTTTCATATTATATTTTTCTTTTAATGCGTAATCCTTCATCAGTTCCATAATCCATATTAAATCAAAGGGTTTTAATGAAAGTCCCAATGTTCTTAACAGTAGATCATCTATTAGTATCATTTTTTCCCCATTATATGTATATTGACAAATGAATATGGCGGCCAGGGTCCTGTATAAATAAACTTAAATTGTTTGTATTTTTTTTCTAAATTTGCTATAGCACTTGAAAATTTGGAAAAATTATTCTTTTCTACCAAGAAAGAATGATTTAGCAATAATCTTTCACTAAAATTTTCTCCTTGCACACCTTTTACTGACAGACTATTTAAGGAATTTAAAACCTCTATTGTAATTTCATCTTCATTTGTGATCATATTATCGTCATTATTTTTTATTACTTTTACGCCAAGCTCTATTTTATTTTCTATTTTCTCTAAACTTTCTTTTATTGTATTATAAGATTTTTTTAAAATTGATTCTAAAATTTTTTTGTCTTCGAATACATTTCCAAAAGCCATAGGAATAACTGTTATTTTTTTTGCTATTTTTTTTAAAATATCAGCATGTTTCATAGCTTCTTTTTCATCTAAAATAGGATTTAAAAAAGGATATTTACTTACCAAAACTCCAATATCCTCATAAGGCGTAATTGTTATTGGTTTTTCTCTTAGCCCATTAAAATTGAATCCAAGAAAATCTTCTTTCAGTTCAGATTTTTTAGACTCAGATGTCTTTGGTTTTTGTGATTTTAAATCCTTGAGTAAGATAATCCCATAAGCATACAAATATCGACATCTGCCAGAGACTTCTATTTTGGTGTCATCAAAATTGCTTTGTTTATGGCAATTCTCTAATTCTTGTGATTTTGAAGTTTTTAGAGCTTCCATTTTATGTTTGCAAAGATTGGGATATCAAAGAATTTATTTCAGTATGTTTATCAAGCAAGATTTTTGCCTGTTCTTCCTGAACTATGCTATAAATTTTGTTTTTTAATTCATAGTCGTATTTTAACAAACCTTCTTTTTTAAGTTCATGCAATGCAGGATAAATCATTCCCGGCGAGACAAAGACTCTAAATTTGGTATATACTGCTTTGACTAACTCTGTCCCGCACATAGGTTTTCTTAATAATACTCCAAGCAAGATATTTTTTAATTCTTTTTTAACTAATTTTTCTACGATTTTTGGATCAAGGTTTTCTAATCTTTTTTCTGCATTAAAATCTTTGTTAGAAAGCATTCTTATATTATTAACAGATAATATCATTTTGTCATGAGATGCAACTAGTTCTTTTATTACTGAAGAATCTAAATTGTTTAAATTATAAACGCATACAACCCGTGATTGTTTTTCTAATCTTTTTTCATATTTTAAAAAATCGTTCTTAAGAGATGAGCCATCAACAATTACTTTTTCTTGTTTTTCTAATTTAGAATTTGGATTTTTTATTTTTGCATTAATCATGTTTTTACTAAATTCTTCTTTCCAGAATTCTGCATCTTTTGTAACTAAAACATCATAATCAAGGAGATAGGTAAATATTATTTCTTTAAAATTAGTATTGTCACACAAATGCAAGCTGTGTTTTGTTAAACCAATTACTTCATTTATATCCATTTTATTCTGTATCTCCTCTTTGTATTTTTTTTGTTTGTTTAAAACCAAGAACCTTGCCGTTCGCATCAAGTGTGAATTCAAATACTTTTAACAGATCAAATTTATCAGGAACAGCTTTTCTTTCCAAAACTTCCATTTGTACTTGCCATCCCTTTTCACTTTTTTCAATAGCTGAAATAGATTCTGGTTCTTTCTTAAACAATTCTTTTGCTACTGAAAATACTTTTTTTTGTATATCTTCAATATCCATCATTTTTTCATTTATCATCATCTTCCTCTTCTTCTATATCTTTCTCATCATCTTCCTCTTCGGATTCTTCTATCTTTTTTTCATTTATCATCTGATATTCCATTTATAATTTCCATTTTTTATTTGAATCTTTCATATACCTTATCTTAGAATTAAGGATGTCTGGCAGAAGTTGTTTTATGGTTGTCTCGTCAATATTTTTACTTTGTTCTAATACTTGTGCTAGCATTATTCCAGGTCTTAGACCTATTTCCTCGGTTTCTGGTAATTTTGTTCTAAGTTTTCTTATTAAATCAACAATCAAATCTGCATCTTTTTCTTTGATTTTTGATTGTGCCATAATTATTTTTTTCTCTGTTTCTTTATCATAATGATTCATGAAAATACTAATCATTCTATCAAGCAAGGCATCTTGGGGTCTGTGGACACCAGCATATTCTATTGGGTTTGACGTAAAAATAGCCCTAAAATCAGGATGGACCTTAACATACCTTTCGTCTCCGAACTGGGTTGGTAATTCAAGAATTCCCTCACTAAAAACAGAAAGCAGTACATTATTTGCTGCTGGCTTAGATCTGCTGAATTCATTATAAATCAAAGTATAGCCATACTTGCAAGCAAGAGTTAAGGGATTGTCCACCCAATCTGCTTTTAATATATCTTTATCTTTGTAAACATTATGGATATATTTATCTCTAATTGAAGTTGTTTCTATTTGTGAATAGCCCCCTATCAAGTCTGTTGTTGTTACACTTTCGTCTCCATTTATCCAAACCACAGGCCTGCCAAACTCTTTAGCTATCTGCAATGCAAGTA
>JAHIEH010000032.1 GCA_018901675.1 Nanobdellota archaeon | reverse complement strand
TTGTGTAAAAGCCTATGTCTCTCTTATCGCCCTCCTTTACGATCCATTTGATTTTCTTTTGGTTTAGCTTTTTCATAAAACTCTGTTGTTCAACAGAGCTTATGTGTGTTATCGAGGTAACCTTATTTCTGGATAACACACATATTTAGATAGTTAATATTTTTAAAGCGATTTCTCCATGTAATAATCAGATAAAAGGTGTAAAATGACAATTCAATCGTATTTATCATCATTATTAGAAATTGGAAAAAGTATCTCAGAAGGAACTCTGAAATTAATAGATGCTGTTAGCAAACCTAAATTAAAGGTTGCTTTAATCAGCTATTATTACCAAAAACCGACTATCTCTGGAGTAGGAATTCATGTCCAAAACCTTGCAAAATATTTAGTAAAGCACAACTGCGAGGTTCATATATTCTGTCATGGGGATGAAGATAGTTTTTACAAAGAGAATGGAGCAATTATTCATACTATTGGAAAGATTTTAACTTCAGTTAGTGATACCTCTTCTAAAAAAAGATTAGAATATGATATTTTTGAGTCTGAAGTTGTAAAAGAGATAATAAGGGAAAATTCAAGGAGAATATTTGATATAATCCACACTCATGGTGCTCTTACAAAGGCAGCATTTATATTAAAAAAAGTATACAATATAAAATGGATTCATACCTTTCACGCAATAGAAAAATTAAGGGTTAAAAAACTAAGCAATGAAGAGAGACAATTTGAAGACCTTATATCGTGGATAGAACATACAGTTAATTATTGCGATGGTGCTATCTTTGTTTCTAATAATTTATTAAAAGAAGGTGAGAAAACCTATAAACTAAAATCAAAAGTGATTATTCCAAATGGGGTAGATTTGCAACTATTTGATTATTATCCTATAACAAAAAAGAATGTTTTGTTTATAGGGCGGTTTAGCAAAGATAAAGGGGTAGACATTCTCCAAAAATTTATTCCCTCCATTATGTCTGTAAAAGATGCTACATTCACAGCAGTTTGTCCTGGTAGTCCAGTTCGCGGAGAATTAGGAGAGATAAGGGGGTCTATACAAAAAATGCAGGATAAATATGGGGAAAGATTGAAGATAATAGATAAGCCTCAAGACCAGAAAATTCTTAAAGAACTTTATCGAAATTGTCAAGTTTATATCCAGCCCTCAAAGTATGAATCTTTTGGATTGTGCATTTTAGAAGCAATGATTACAGGAAGACCCGTGGTTGCATTTAAAGTGGGTGGAATTCCAGAAGTGATTGGGGACTCTGGGTTTGCCTTGGCAAATAGAGAAGGGTTTATTTATAAAGTAAAAGAACTATTAGAAAACAAGAAAGAGTGCGTTGTGATGGGAAAAAAAGCAAATGAAAGAGCAAAGAAATTTGACTGGAATTTAGTAGCACAAAAGACAATAAAATATTATGAAGAGGTGAAAAAATGAACGGAGACATTATTTATCCTTCATTATTGATAATTTCCGGGGTTCTGCTGTCTACCATAGTAATAATCATCCTTACCCGATTTTTTAATAGGATTATAAAATTATTCGAGCTTTATCCAGAGTCCAGGGGAATATTGAACATTTCTTTAAAGTTTATATCATGGTTTGTGGGCTTGATAGTATTTCTAATCTTTTCAAGATGGGCATTAAGAATATGGGGTTTAGAGTTTACAACAAAGCTTATTGAAGATGTTATAAAAGATTCTCCAAAATATGTCTTAGCTTTGCTCATCATCCTCTGTGGTTTTTATATTTCGAGGATAATTAGAGAAAGATCAAAAGATTATAACTTTGAGTTTAAAAACAGAATGCTTATTGTTATAGATTTCATTGTGCACATGACTTTTATATTTACCGCTCTGTATTCTATAGGGGTAAATATGCTGTTTTTTGTAGAATTCTATAAAGTTATACTTTGGATTATTGGTGCTATTGTTGTTTTAATTATCAGCATGACTATAGGCATACCCCTCGGGATAAACACATATGAAAAAATGCAGAAAGAGAAAAAATTGTATAAAAAATCAAAATAATATATTAAAAATTTCTCAAAATGGAAAAAAGAGGATTAACTGAAAAAGAAGCTAAAAAAAAGCTTGAACAATATGGTTTAAATGAAATTAAAGAGAGTTTGGTTATATCTCCCATAAAAATACTTTTTAGGCAAATTAAGAAAAATTATATTATATACATGCTATTTCTTGCAGTAATTTTATCTTTTATTGTTGGAAAATCAATAACTGCTTATACCATAATGGTAATTATTTTTGTTATTATTTTTACAGGTTTTATTCAGGAATACAGGGCGGAGAAAGCAATTAAATCTTTAAGAGGGATGTTAATGCCTGTTTCAGTTGTTGTAAGGGATGGCAAAGAAAAAGAGATTTTTTCAAAAGATATAGTCCCTGGGGATATTATTCTATTAAGAAATGGTGAAAAAATTCCTGCCGATTGTATTGTTATTGAAGAAAAAGATCTTTTAGTTAATGAGTCCATACTCACAGGGGAATCCGGAGAAATAGAAAAGACAGCGGTGAAAAGTGAAAAAAGCTACTCTGAAAAAAATACTCTTTTTATGGGCTCTTTTGTTGTGAATGGGAAATGTCTTGCAAAAGTTATCCACACCGGGATGAACACAAAATTTGGGGGCATAGCAACTATGATCTCGGCTGCTGAAAAAGAACTGCCTCTTCAAAACAAGGTTAATAAAATATCTAAATATCTGGTTGTTGTAGCAATTGTTTTCTCTATACTCACGGGATTGTTTATGATTATAGGAAAACCGCCATCAGAAAATCTGCTTATTGATGCTTTGATATTGATGATTGCTTTAGCTGTTTCTGCTTTTCCAGAAGCATTCCCTGTAGTTTTGATTACTGCCCTTGCTAAAGGAGCATACAAAATGGCTCAGAAAAATGCAATTGTAAACAGAATGTCTATAATTGAGACTCTTGGGGAGACGACAGTCATATGCTCCGACAAAACAGGAACAATAACAAAAGGAGAGATGACAGTAAGCAAAATTTTTGCAGATAATCGTTTAATGGATGTAACCGGAGCGGGATATGAAGGGAAGGGCGACTTTGTCTTATATAATAAAAAGATAAATCCGCTAGAAGATGATGTTTTATCTCTTTTAATAAAAAGTTCTGTCCTCTGCAATGATGCGAGAATAGAAAGAACTGGTGAAGATAATTTTTATAACATAATCGGAAATCCAACAGAAGCATCTCTTTTGATTATGGCTGCAAAAGCAGGGATGCATGTTGAAGATTTAAATTTTAAAAGAGTGGAGGAAATGCCTTTTGACTCTAAAAGGAAAATGATGTCTGTTCTATGCAAATTAGAAAAAGAGAATTATGTATTCTCAAAGGGAGCTCCTGAAATATTATTAAAAAATTGCAAAAAAATTCAGAGAAATGATGGGGTTTTTACACTTACAGAAAGAGAAAGAAAAAAAATATTAGAAACTAATAAAGAAATGACTTCTGATTGTTTTAGAACTCTTGCTATTGCATACAAAAAAGTAGCTTCTTTTAGCAAAGACCATTTTGAAGAAGAGCTTGTTTTTTTAGGATTAGTCGGAATGGAAGATTCTCCAAGAGAAGAAGTCAAAGAGTCTATATTGCTGTGCATGAAAGCAGGAATAAAAGTAAAAATGATTACTGGCGATAATAGGGAGACTGCTTTAGCTATTTCAAAAAGAATAGGCCTGCATGGCAGAGTAATAGAAGGGCAAGATTTAGACAAGATGACTGAAATTGAACTCTCTAAAATAGTCAATGAAATAGTCGTTTTTGCAAGAGTAAAACCCGAACATAAATTAATGATTGTTAAAGCATTAAAGATGAATGGCGAAATTGTTACAATGACTGGGGACGGGGTTAATGATGCTCCTGCTCTCAAAGAAGCCCATATTGGAGTAGCAATGGGGAAAAATGGAACCGATGTTTCAAGAGAAGTTGCAGACTTGACCTTAAAAGATAATAATTTTGCAACTATCGTTATGGCTATAAGAGAAGGAAGAACTATCTTTAAGAATATCAGAAAATTTATCAGCTATCAATTATCCTGCAATTCTGCTGAACTTATGATATTATTTATTGGAGTATTGCTAGCTCCTTTTCTTGGCTGGCAGATTCCTTTGCTTTTAGCATTGCAAATATTATTTATGAATCTTGTTACAGATGACTTGCCAGCCATAACTCTCGCATTGACTCCTTCATCATTGGATATAATGGAAGAAAAGCCAAGAAAGAAAAAAGAAATATTAAACAAATCTCTTATAATCTGGTTTGCAATAGCAGGAATATCTATGGCTATTATAACTTTATCTGTTTTCTTTGTAAGTTTTAACATTCTCCATAAAAGCATGGAGTTTGCAAGAACAACAGCTTTGCTTTCATTGATTTGTTTAGAAATAGCTAATGCATATAATTTTATGTCATTCAGGCACAAGGTTTCATTTGAGTCTCTAAGAGTTAATAAATATCTTTTTTATGCTTCTATCATCTCTATTTTAGCAACAATTGCAGTAATTTATTCTCCATTGAATAAAGCATTTGGAACAGTGCCGATTGGGATTACAGGGTGGTTGTTCGGGGTAGCATCTGCAATAGTTATCATATTAATATTTAATCTGTTAAAAGGGTTAAATAAAAAGAAAAATTTCCTTAAATTAGAGCATTTTTGATTTTCATCATCCTTCAATGTCAGTTTTTAACTTTTTGTAACCAAAAAAATCAGTCGTGTAATTATAAGCTCCTGCATTTAAAAAAACAATTTTATCCCCGACTTTTGGATTTTTTAACCTAACTTTGTATCTGAAAATGTCATCTCTCGTAGGAGAATTTCCTTTTATAAGATAAAACCTTCCTTCAGCAGAATCATCCTCAAGCTCATTTTCAACAATCATTTTTATTCCCGTAATGACCGAATCTAAAGCACAATTGTAAATCGTGGTATTAACAACAATCGTATTATCATAAACCTGGATTATCTCAGTTTCAAGTTTTACACTGGGCCCGGCAATAAATCTGCCTGGCTCAATAAAAATTTCAACCTGTTTATTCACCTTTTCAAAAAAATCTTTCACTTCTTTTATTCTGGAAAAAATATATGGAAGAGCATTATAAGTGTAAGTTTTGTATTCAATCGGCAAACCCCCACCTAAATTAATCATATCTATCCTCTCAATTGATGCTTTAGTCAGAGAGTCTTTTAGCTCCTGCAATATGTTCCACTCGCTCGTGTTCTGGCTTTTTCTGTGAATATGAACCCCAATTCTATCAATAAATTCGTTGCCTCCAATCTCCTGAATTAATTCATTAACTCTTCTTGATGAAAAGCCATAAAAAAAATATTTCCCGCTTCCAATCCTATTTTCCTGAAATTTCATCCTGAGACTTAAATTAATCTTTTTCTTTTCTTTAATATTATCAAAAACTCTTAATAAAGCCCTCAAATCCTCTTCATTATCCACAACAAAATTTCTAATCCCTGCCTCTAACAATTCACGGATTTGTTTTTCATTCCACGCCTGAGAAAAAAATAAAATCCTGGATTTGTTTTTAATATCCTTCACTTCACTTAGATTATGAATTGAAAACCATGAATCACTAGCAACTTCTTGAAGAACTTTTCCAACTTCTCCATTTGTTTTGTAACTATAAGAAATAATCAATCCTTGATTTTTCAAAATGTTATACTGTTCGAGGATTTTCTTTTTTGAGAGGATGAATTTTGGTTGCGCCATCTTAATTTAACATCCCTTCTTTTTCCATTTCATCTAAAACACTGCACATCAGCAGTGGAAAAGTGATTGTAACATCGCCTATAACAGTTGCAGCTTCTCCATCATCTTTAATCTTTCCCCATGATTTTGCCTCTTGTGTTGTTGCTCCTGACATTGACCCTGATGATGCATGTGAAGTTGTAAGGTAAACCGCATAATCAAATCCTCCTGAAAGCAAAGCAGCAAAAACAGCATAATGCTTGCTTATGCTTCCCCCTAAAGTTATCAACCCCTTTTTCTCCTCGAAATTTAAATCAGTGATTATTTTATTCATGTCTTGGATTGTATCCACAATAAAATCGTCATGCTTCTGCTGAAACATAAAAAGCTGAAAACCAAATGAACTATCCACAATTCCCGGGCAAAAAATTGGAACATCGTTTTTCGCTGCCTGATACAAAAAAGAATTTTCAAAATCTTTTTCTTTTTCTAAAAGCAAACCAATCTCTTTCAGCAATTCAACTCCAGATATCCTCTTTTTCTTCCCGTAAATTTCCCCTAAAAATTCCGACATTTTATCCTCAAACTTCATATAACTCTCGTTTCTTATTGCCAGATTTCCAATTCTATTCTCCCCTTTCTCATGCAGCTGAACATCGTCGGCATTAAAACTGCTGAATTGAAAATCCTCTCCAAGTGCTTTCATAATATCTTCTTCAATGCTTCCAGAAGTTGTTACCACAATGTCTGCAATTCCAAGTTTTATTAACTGTGCAAAAAATCCTCTTAATCCTGATGAAACCATATTGGATGTGAATGTCAAAAATATTTTAGCATTGTTTCTTTTCATTTTTAAAACAACATCTCTTGCAACACTCAGCTCATAACTCTGAAAACCAACACTTCCAAGTTGTTCAACTAACTCATTCACTTGCATATTTCTCTTCCAAAAAAAATCCTTAACTTTTTTCATTTTATTTGATATAAAATTTGTTCAATTTAGAATTAACAAAGAATAAAGCTTCAGCTATTAAAAGATGGGTATTGCCAGCGAATCAGTTAATGCCGTAACCATAAAGACATCAGAAAAAAAGTATTTTTAAAACTTT
>JAHIEH010000031.1 GCA_018901675.1 Nanobdellota archaeon | reverse complement strand
CAGCAGGGATACACACAGATTTCGGACGTCAGTGGAAATGCAATTGTGCTTGTCCCAATGCCGAAGCAATCAGCAACCTAATAAGACTGGCAAATTAAGGGCAGAGAGCATAACTGGGATGTAATAAGATATTTGTTATATAAACTGATAAGGAGGGGAGAATTCTATAAGATAAGCTAGGAGTATAATTAAGAATATCCAGATTCATTTTAGGTGAATTCTAAAATATTTCTATTTGTTAGGATTAGGCTATTTCTGTCATAACCTATTAATCAATTCGACACCTTTTTGATTAAACATTATTCAACAACTCAAATATATTTTTTGCACTACACTTTTTGTTTTGACTGATTTTATAAAAATCTTGGTTCAAGAAACCTTTAAATATATCTTTTTCTTTAAAATAACAGGAAAAAGTTACTTACAAAAGGGGTTAGAATGAAAAAGAGGATTTTGAGGTGGGGGTATTATCTTGCATGGCTGATCGGTATTATCGCTGCTGTTTTTTTAATTTATGGAATAGTTAAAACTTTGATTTAATCCAAATGACATACAAAAAATACATTGAAAAAAACGGGAAGATTTACGGGCCTTATTCTTATCACAGCCAGAGGGTTAACGGCAAAGTTGTTTCAGAATATTTTGGGAAAAAAGAAAGTTTCAGCGCAGGCAATTATAAAAAACCTGCTTTGTTTATATTTGGGATTTTTGTAATTGCGGTATTAATATATTTCGGCTTTGGAATTTTTAATCAGTCTTTCAGCGGTAAGGCTATTTTAGACCTTGATACAACTTACTATGAAAACCAATCTTTAAATGGTGTTTTAAGATTAAGCCTTAAAGAGGGGGAGCTTTTGCCAGCAGATTCAAAAATTGTAGTTAAGAGTGCTTCGGGCAAAAGTTATGAATTTCAATTAAGCGAGCTTTCAGATGAAAGCACTATTGAGGGAGATTATTACATTGAAGGAAATTCTTTGAGCGGAAGCGGCGCAGGTTATGGAGTTTCTGGAAAAAAATTAATTTATGCTCCTGTTTCTTTTACATTAGAAATTTCTTCGGAATCAAAATCAGAAGAAAAAGAGGCAAAAGAAGAAGTTAAAAATGAAACTGGCGTTGCTGTTGACGAGGGCGTGAGTGTAGAAAATGTTTCTGAAAGTGAAGCAAATGGAACAGAATCACAAAACCCCGAGGCAGTTGAAAGTGCAGGAACAAATGAAAGCGCTGGAACTGGTGAAGAAACGCAGGTTAGTGAATCTGCAGAAAGTGAAGTTGCGCAGGGAACAGAAGCTGTTGAAGAGCCAACTGAAAATGCTGTTGAAGAAGAATCTTCATCAAAAGAAGAAAAAGCTGAGGAAAAGATAGAGAAAAAAGAGGAAATTACTCCGGAAACTGCTTCAACTGAAACTGCAGAAGAAACCTCTCAAGAAGCTCCTGTTACCGGGGGAGTTGTTACAAGAATATTTGGCAAAGTTTTCAATCTTTTTCAGGGGCTGGTATCTACAGGAAAAGTTTCGATGGAAATTAAGAAAGAAGTAAGCGGAGAAGTTTCTGGAGAAGCGCCATTTGTTTATTCTCTTGAAAAAGGGCAGAGCTCTTCTATAAAAACCGGAAGTGTTAAAACAAAAGAAGGGGAGGAATTGTCTGACGATACTATTAAACTAACTCTTGAAAATGAAGAAGCAATTGTAACTACTGATTATTCTGTTGGTGAAGAAGAGGGATTTGGGGAGAAATACCTTGGAGATATAGGAAAGCGAATAAGCATTGATGTGTCTAAATTAAATGTTATAGCAGAGAAAGGCGAGTTAAAAGTAAGCTTGGTTTACGGAGATAATGAGCTTGTTTCACTAACAACTGCTCTTGAAGTAGAAGGGGCAATTAATGCCACAACACAAACTAATGTTACAGAGCAAAACATTTCCACGAACATGACTTTTAATCTTACTGGTTTTGAAGCAGGAAAACTTACAGAAGAAGAAAAAGCAGTACTATTAAGCAAATTTGGAAATGAAAGTGTTAAAATCACAAAGGCAGAAATAATTAATGGCAGAATGGTTTTGAAATATGAGATTGGAGAATATTGGGCAGAATTTTCTTATGAATACATTAATAGCATGGAAGAAGAGATAAACAAAGAGATGGAGAATGACAAAGTTAAATGGTTAAAAGATTTGGCAAGAACTCTGTCTAAAGAAGAAACTGCTGTTAAGAAGGTAGAAGGGCTTATTGGTGACTATCCTATTTAGTTTAGCATAAACTTTTCAGGGAAGAAAGAGAAAAGATTTATACAACAAAAACAGGAAGTTTTTGAGCATAAACGTTTTGAAAGAAGCTGAACAAAACATTTATATATACTAATGTTAATTATTAATGTTAATTAGTAGTGTTATACACTAATATAATCCTAAAAAAATCCCGTGGATTTTTTGGGAATCTAAAAACCACTAAACAAACCACACACTAAAGTGTGTGGTAAAAATACAAAGTTTTTAGATGTAAGAGGTGAGATGGCAAAAGGGAAGATAAATAATGTTACAGAGCAAATCAGGCATATTCTGACAAACGATACTCAGGGGCTTACCATTCAGGAGCTTTCTGACAGGGTAAAAACTTCAAGAATAACAACTGCAATGGCTTTGATGAAACTTGAAGGGCAGGGTTTTCTTAATGTTCGTGTTATAGGAAATTGTAAACTGCATTATCTAAAACAGGCAAAGGGAGTGAAGGGCAGATGATAAAATCTAACTGGAGCATGAAGAGAAATTGGGGTAAAGGGGGATTTGTGAATAAGGCGGGTTTTGTTATTTTATTAGCATTAATATTTATTTTTCTGACTAGCTTAACAATAATTGCAATAACCGGAGATTCTGCAAGCTATAACGTTACAAGCAAGTTTGATTCTTTTGCAGGAAATGTGAGCTCACCGAGTTTTAATAACAGGTTTATAGGCGGAAGCCAGCCAGCAGGGAATTATACAAGCTCAAGTTATGGCGGAAGATTTGGGGTTCTTGATGAGTTGCAGGATTCTGCGGTTAATATTACTTATCCCCTGCAAAGCCAGGAGATTTCAAGAGGTGGTGGTGTTATAAGCAATGAAGATGATTCTGGTTTAGTAAGTGATATTTTGAACATTAAATTAAGGGTTTATCAAAATGGAACAACTGCTGGTTTTAATAATGTAAATGTAAGTTTTTATTTTAATAGCTCTTATTTAGGAAGCAATTTGACAAATGCTTCTGGGCATGCTGTCTGGGGCTATGATAAAACTTCAAAAGCTGCGGGGAATTATCCAATATTTGTTAATTATTCAAGTCTTGTTTATAACAATGTGATTAATACTTCGCAGATAAATATTTCTTTGAATGTTTTTAATATTCCAAATGAGCAGGGAAATAAAGGTGTTGCCAATCAGTATGTATGGAACCAGACAGCAATTTTGTATTTTAATATTACAAAGACAAATTCTTCTGGAACTTATTTTTATGACCCGCAGAATATAACTGCAAATGCAACAGACACAGCAGAGAAACCTTATCCAGAATCTCTTTACATTAGCGGTTATAGGGTTTATAGAACTGCTGTTGGGCAATATCAAACACGTGTTCTTTTGAACCAAACTGCTCTTGCAGCAGGAGGATACACTCTTACCAATATAAGATGGAGTATTTATGTTTCTGATGATAACTGGAGCTCTTTCATAGCTTCAGCAAGGCATTCTGATGTTGGATTAGCCAATGGACCTATATGTGGAAACTCTTTACTTGAAAGTGGAGAAGGCTGTGATGATAGCAATATCATTTCCGGCGATGGATGTTCAAGCGCGTGTGCTGTTGAAGGAAATGCAGGTCAAGAACCAGCTCCAACATGCACAAATGATTGCACTTTAGGAAGCACTGAAACTGTATGCGTGACTGGTTCTACTTTAAGAACAAGAGCATGCGGGAATTATGATAGTGATACTTGTTCAGAATGGGGAGGAGAAAGTTACAGCGATTGTGGTAATAATTATATCTGTCAAAACGCAGTATGCGCACCTGCTGTTTGCGATAGTTGGCAGTGCGGTGACTGGAGCCAGTGTGCAACAGGAACACAAATTAGAACGTGCGTAAATACCAATCCTAGTTGTAATTTGGCTGATAAAACAGAAAGCAGAGCTTGTGCTATATGCGCAGAGAGTTGGCAGTGCGGCTGGACAGAGTGTGAGGAAGGAGAAGCATATTCTTATGCTTATGACTGCAATGATGTGAACCACTGCGGCACGCAGCAAAATATCCCATCTAAAATTAATTGTGAAGACAGAGGAGAGATAAATGAGACTTATACTCCTTCAGAAGAGGGGGAAAGTTGCTCTCCGAAATGGAAGTGTGGTAATTATAGTGAGTGTAAAGTTAAATTAAACCCAGATAATTTGCTGAAAGGCGAGACTTCTTTTGGAGGATACCAAGAAAGAATATGTATGGATACAACTTTCTGTGCCAGAAATAAAACTGAAAGAAAAGAATGTGATGTATCAATTCCAATAATAGCAAAAAAGACTTCGTGGTGTTCTGAGGATTATGTTGAATTGTTTGAACAAAAAAGCGGGGATTTAGTCGGGAGAGTTAAGAAAACAGAGTTTGAGAATATTAAAGAACTAAGCAGAATAGACATCTTTTTTGTAACCACCAAATTTGCAGGGTATTGTGATTACTGCTATAATTTAATTAAAGACGAGGATGAAACAGGAGTGGATTGCGGCGGACCTAATTGCCCAACTTGTATCCAAAAAGTCGTTTTCTTCGACTGGCTTTTCTGGTTAATTATTATTTTATGGATTACTCTAGCAATACTAATCTTTAAGGTATATTCCGGAAAGAGAAAAGAAGAGAGAATAAAAGCTGCAAGAAAGAGAAAAATGAGAGAATTCCTTAAATTACTGATAAGCAAGTTTAGAATGAGAGAAAGAGAAGAGAAGGTTATAGAGATGAGAATAGGAAGATTGCTACTTAATGTTCTATTATGGCCATTCAGGTTAATAGCAAAGTTATTCAGATATAAGATTAAGTTGGAGAGAGGAAGAGAACCAGCCCATAGAGAAGCATACAGAGAGACTGTACCAAGAGGAGGATTGTTTAGAAGAATTGCAAAGGCATTCAAGCCAGCGAGGAGAGAAGAGAGAAAGATTGCAGGAAAGCCAATAATTATAACAACTCCAAAAGAGAGATTAAGAAGCAGATTGATGAGAAGATTGAGAGGATTGAGAAGAGAAGGATATTATGGAGTTTCTAAAGTTGAAAGAGAACTTGGAAAAGCAGAGAAAGAGCCAGGGAAAATTGTGAAAGGGATTAAGAGATTTGTAGCTGCTTATAAGGCGAAGAGAGTGGTTAGAAAAGAGAAGAGAAAAGAAGGAAGGCATCTAAGGGCAATCCAGAAAGAATTCAGGAGAAAGATTAAAGTAGAAAGAAGAGCTGCAGAGAAATTGATAAGAACAGGGAATAAAATCAGAAGAAAAGAGAGAAGAAAGGGAATAAGAAAATTAAAGGGAGAGATTAGAAGAAAGAGAATGATTAATTTAATGAGCAAGCTGAGATTGTGGAAGAAAGAGGGATATTACGGAACTGCTCATTTAGAGACAGAATTAAAAAAGCTAAAAGAAGAAAGATAGAAATTCATGCAATCCGAAGAATTTTTAAACATCAAGAATTCTTCGTATCTTTTCCAATTCTTGTGGCTTAAAAATTCTAAAAGTCAGAATCCGAAGAATTTTTAAACATCAAAATTTCTTGGAAATTTTGTGGCTTGAAAAATGAAGATTTTTCAAACATCAAGAATTCTTCGTATCTTTTCCAATTCTTGTGGTCCTAAAAATCTTCCAGATTTTGGGAATCAGAAAAACTTCGTTTTTCTGGTCTTAAAAATTCTAAAAGTCAGAATCCGAAGAATTTTTAAACAAAAAACATCTAATAAATCTATAGTAAAAGACAAAAGTCTTTCCCTAAATAGTCAATGACAAGATGTGGAAAAATTAATGTCCTTGACTATATATAAAAAAGATGGTGAAGCATAAACATAAACCGGCAAAGAGAAGTATCAAAAGAGTTTCAAAAACAGAGAAGATTAATGAAACTTTTGAGAATTATGAAGAAAGGGTGGATAAACTGAAGGAGCTTGAAAGAGAGCTTAAAACAATAGATACCCGAGGGTTTAAAGCAGAAGTAAGCATAATCAAATCCAAATTAAAAGACCCTACTGCAATTCCTGAATTAGAGAGGCGCATAAATAAATTAAAAATAAAAATTCTTAAAAAGCCAAAGAGGAAATCCCAAATTAAGGGAATACAAAAAAGCGTTAGTGAACTAAAAAATGAAGCTATTCCCAGAATTCAATCTCAATTTAAAAGAAGCATCAACGAACTCAAATCCGAAGATTTGCCGAGAATCCAGTCTCAAATAAAAAAGATGCAAAAAGATATGGATGAGAAAGAAGAGAAAGAGAAAAAGAAAAGAGCTGATTCTGGGATAGGGATTTTGGTGGATGAGAAATATTCTGATTTTGTGGGCTCCCTGAAACAGGTGCTGTCAGAGAAAGCGAAAAAAGAAGAGGAAATTCTTAAAAATAAATTGAAGCAGGATTTAACACAAAAAGAAAGAGAACTTGAGTTAAATTATCAGAAAAGGGCGCAGTCAATTAAAGAGGCTTATGACCGGAGAGCTCAGTTGCAATTAGAGGCAGAGATTAACAAAAAATTCAGCAAGAAGCTAAATGAAAAATTATTAATTGAGAGATTAAAGTTAACCCATAGTTATGCCCTTAAAGAAAGAAATAAACTAAGAGAGGACTTAGAGCGCCAGAGAAAAGAGCTCAGAAATTCTTTGAATAGGGAGTTTAATAATAAATTCAAAAAAGAAATATCCGAGAAACAGGCTGCTCTTTTAAAAGAGAAAAAAGGCTTCTACAGCAAATTATCAAGCGAGTTTCATTCCAAGCTTGACAGCGAGATAAAAAATAAAGAATCTGCGCTTAGAGAAAAGTTCCATTCAGACCTTTTATCTGAAACCCAAAAACATACGGCTGAGCAAAGAGCCAGGATTAAACAGGAGTTTGACGAAAGATTAAAAGGAGTGATTAAAAAAGAAAAATTAAGATTGCAGAAGAATTTTGATTATCGGGCAAAAAGGATAAATGCTGTTCTTAATGAAAAAATAAAAAATCTCTCGTTGGAGGAACAAAGACTTTTATCTTCTATACAGAATGCAAGATGCGGATTAGATAAGAGGAAAGAGGATTTGAGAAAAAAGGCAGAGTCTTTGAGGAATGAAAAACAACTGACTAATATGGAACTTGACAGGCTAAAGTCAAGAGTAGAAACAGAAAGAGAACTGCTGCAAAAGAAAGAGCAGGATATTGAATCACAAAAATACAATCTGCAGAAAGTGCTGAGCAACCAAAGAAAAGAGATTGAGGAAAAGTTTAATGCAGTCAAAAAGCAGGAGGAATTAAGGTTCGCAGAGATGAAAGAGAGATTAAAAAACAAATTGGTAAAAGGATTAAGCAGAAGATTAAAAAACATAGTTGATTCAGAAAGGGGGATTATTCAGGCAAGACTCCATAAAGAATTCTCCAGAGAAATGTCTTCACATATTGAACAGCAAAGAGCTTTGTCTGCAAAACAGCTGGAGATTAACAAAACACAGAATGAAACAAGAATAAAGGAATTAAAAGGGCAGATTAGAAAAAAGGAAATAGAGCTTGAAAAAGCCAAGAGGATTTTAGGCAGAAAAATGGAGTTAGAGAGGAGGAAATTTAAAATGTTTATCAATCTGAGAAAAAAGCTTTTTGGCGAGAGATTGGGAAAAGAAAAAGAAAAAATCTCAAAAAAATTAAAAGCAGAGGAACTTGCTAAAATAAAATCTCTTAATAATCAATTGCACTCACAATTGCAGAGCAAACTTGCACAGAAAGAGCATGATTTGAGAAAAAGAATAAGCGAAGAGTTTGATTTGAAGATGCGGGAAAATCTGAGAAAGCAGAATGAAGGATTAGGCAAGAAGAAAGCAATTCTGGAGATGGCAATCCAGAAGAAAGTTGGAGAGATGCTGGGGTAAAGAGAGGAAGGAGAATTTCTGTTAATCATAATCTAAACTTATTTATTAGTTAACGAGGCATTGATAGTAATTTAGTGTGCTTATGTCAAGAATGCTTGCGAAAACTGCATCCTTTAGGATGCAGATGAGCATTCTTGAGCATCCAAAAGTCCAAACAAACCACACACTTTAGTGTGTGGTAACACACAGGAATTTTTTGATTTGATTGCTATGATGCATACAGCTGTTGTGACTGCTGAAATGTTG
>JAHIEH010000030.1 GCA_018901675.1 Nanobdellota archaeon | reverse complement strand
GAGATACAATTTCTGATGAAGATTTGCTGGTTGATATTACTAAAACAGAGATTGAAAAACAATTATTAAACTCCAAAAAAGAAAATGAGATAATGAAAGAAAGGCTTAGACTTTTAGAAAAGCAGATGAAAACCATTGCCGGATTAATGGAGCAAACAGTCAATAAAGGCGAGATGATTTTTAGATTGGAGTGAAGGTTGAGATTTATGTTAATCCCTACTTAATAGGATGAAATCATAAATAAAATTGCTATAATGCCATCATAGTCATTTCAATTTCCAATCTCCTCTTCAGCATCGGTAAACCTCAAATTCTGTTTTGATTTTTTCGTTTAACGTTCCAATGCGAAATTAAAATTGTCGCATAACATCACTGGTTAAACGAAGTTGTTGAAAATAAAAAGTAGACATAATCCAAAAGAAAAATTGTGTGCAAAACTACTCTTTTAATCTATAGAAACACTTGCAATCTCCAAGCAAAACTTTTTTATCAACATCCATTCTAACCCCTTCCAGTCTACAAGTATAAAAATCAAAACTTCCAATCGGCAAACCGATTTCTTCATCTAAAAAAGTTTCACAACTATTCACAAATACCGCTGCATCTCCGCAGACATTTTCTCCGCATCCAAGAACTCCCCCCATAGAATTTTCTAAACCATTAAATTCAAATTCTTTTATTTTTATTCCTTCAAAAGTTTTAACCAATCCAATATGTGGCCAAATTGTAACTCCAGTCATTTCTTGCAAAATATCTCCATTTGGAATTTCCCCCAAAGCATTTTCTACATTTTTAGAGAAAGCCAATCCGCCAATAATCAAACCTACTACTAAACCAATGATTGTTCCGATAATAATTTCTTTTTTCATTTTGAATTTGGATGAACTAACCTCTTGCATTTAATTTTCTTCATATCACAAATATCAACAGAACCATCTTCATTTTTGCATATTAATTTTTTTCCATTAATTTTACAAGTTCCCTTTTTTATGTCATTAGGATTTGTGTGTGTGATATTAACATTTCTTTGATAACCTAATTTTGCTTTTACAAACCCAATAATTCCCATTAATAAATTAAGAATATAATACTTTTAAAGTTATCGCAGAAGCGTGCTCCAAGACAAAAGGCAATTTTCAGCAACGACTATATCAAAAAATTTTTGGAGATTGGAAAATTACTAAGTCCCACACTTCGTTCGTTCTGCTCGTACCACGCTTGGCAAGCTCTCACTCCATTACACTCGGGAAAAATTAGCGGAGGAAACATTCTAGTTAAATCGACATCCAAACAAACCGCCTTTTTCATCAGAATCAGTTAATTTCAGAATAATATGATCCTCAAATTTAAAATCATCACTAAAATCTTTTATAGGCACATTATCAGAATTAAAAGTACAAATATATTGAAAATTATTGGCTAAAGATTCTCTTTGTCCTAATTCTAATGCTAAAGCAATTTGCCTCTCATCAACATCTGCAAAGATAATACTATCATGAATTAAAAAACCAGGGGAATTTTTCCATTTTGAAAGTAATTGCATCCTCATAAGATCATAACAATATATTTTCATATTCTTCACACCATGACTTCCTTCACGTTTAATATCCACTCCAAATTTATAACCTGTGGAAGTTACATCTATAGAAAGAATTCCTGGAGAATTATACAACTTTTGAGAATTTTGATTAAATAATTTAATAGCCTGTTCTTTTACTACCTTTCTTTCATCTAAACTGATTCTAGCTTTTTGTTGAATCAATTCTAAATCTACTTTTAGATTACTTTTTCCATCTTCAAACTTTTTTAAATTATCAATCTTTCTCTTAATATCTTCTAATTCAGAAATCATTTGGGTATTTCTCTGTTGAAGTGCGGTATATTCATCTAATGCTTTATGTTTTCTTAATATATTTAACATTTCAGTTCTTTTTTCAGATAAATTTCTAATCTCTGATTGCCTATTTGTAATTCTGGCTTGAATTTCTGATAATTCGGAATTTAGAAAATCTTTTCTATTCACTACAATAGTCTCATGAAACTTTTTTACATCATCAAGTTTCTTTTTTATTAAATTAGGGATTAAAATTCCTGCTTCCCCATATACTTTTTCAATATGGTCAGAATTAGCTTCTTTTTCATTAGCTAGACTATCTTTATAATTTTCTAAAAGATTTTTATCATTTATATTCTCATTCACATGTTCATGGATTAATTTTGTGATTCTATTTGCATCACTTTCAATTTTATCATATTGTGGATGAACTTTAAAATTAGTTAGCTGTTCTTGTTGAATGTTAACATCATTTTCTAATCTAATTTTTTCGGCTTCTAACTCTCCTATACTTCCATGCATATCCCTTAATATGCCAGATTCAGCTTCCGTCTTCAATTGATTTAATATTTTCTTTCTATCTTTAAGTATCTGCCATTTACTTGCATAAGTCCAATCTAATCCCAGGAGATAAGAATTACTTAATTGAATATCCCACTCTTTTTGTTGTTTATATTGAGTATCATGAGACAAAAAACCACCCTTCTCATCTAATCTTGCGAAATATGCAAAACAACTCCTAAAAGTTGGTGAATATTTATAGTCAGGATATTCTTTCTGCATTCCAAACATTAAGACGCCTAAAATATTCTTCCAATTAGTATTGGACATAATTTGATTTCCTTTATCATCTTTTTCAGGAAAAATTACCCAATCAGAACAATCTCCTTTAATAATAACAAATTTTTGATTCTTTGTATTTCTAGAGATTGAATATTCTTTCCCGTTTAATTTTAAGTTTAATGTAAAAGTCCAATCTTCTAATTCAGATTTTTTTAGGGTTTGAGTTATATTTCCACCAGTAAGAAAATGGATTATTTCTATCATAGAAGTTTTACCTAAACCATTTCTTGAATCTTTTTTAGTAGATTCTTTTGTTCTTTCTGCAAGTAAAATATTAAGACCTGATTTAAACTTTACTTCCTTAAACGAGTCCTTATCTGCATTTAATGAAATTAACATTTCTAATGAATCCTCCGGATAAATCCATCATTAAATTCAATTGCACCAATAATGAACATAAAATCCAAAACTAGTGTGAATGATTCATATGATTTTATTCCTTTTATGGATTTTGATTGATCCCATAATGTTGAAATAGTTTTTGGTTGACTCATCATGTTAAGTAACTCGGCCCCAGTTCCCAATAGGGAATTTTCAATTCTGATGTGTTTAGTTGGCATTATCATTTTTCAAATATATCACATTTTTCAAAAAAATATGAGAGTATTGTTAATCCTGCTGCTTTTTCTTTGAAATCTGATGAATTACCACATGCAAAATCAAGCATAGACTCAAATAATTCATCTCCGTTTGACTCTTTTTTAAGTTCAGTATATTTATTTATAAAACCTTGTTTTAGTCTTTCACCAAATTCGACATCTAAATTACTATCAATATAATTTTTAACTAAGTTTGAACGCGAAAGCCCCATTTTTATAAGATTTTCAATTTTAGGGGATAATTCATTCTTCTTTATTTTATCTCTTGGATGTATTGCTGATATGTCTGATTCTGAAATAGAATTTGTAATTATAAAACTTTTAATAATTTCTAATTCAACAAATGTAATCAATCCAATTTGCTTAGAACATTGCGAAAGAACCCATTTTTCGTGATTTTCTTTTATTTCTATTAATCTTTCTATAGAATATTTATCTTCCTGATCATCAATTATTTTATGGTGTGTTCCACAAAGAAGAATTAAATTATCTGCTGAATTCCTTTCTGTATCACTTTGATTTGAATCATATCTTGCTGTTCTGGGTTTATCACCCTTAATATGTGCTAATTCCCCCACATTGGCATATTCCGAAGAATCTTCCTTAAAAGCAATTAATTGATTACAATCTGGAAATGCACATCTATTTCCACATCTCCCAAAAACAATTTTTTTAACTCTTTCTGAAATCACCATCTTTATTTAAAAATAGGGGAAGTGGTATATAAATGTTTTTTATGTTTTCTCAGCTAATCTGTTCTTTTAGAAAAAGAACTAAAAAGCCCCCTCTTGTCCTTCAAAACGTTACACTTCGCTTTCCCAAATTAATTCTCAATCCGCCCACCAGCAACCCCAACCCACCTCTCATCCAACTCAATACCAATCCACTTTCGACCAGTCTCCCTGCAAGCAACACAAACAGACCCGCTTCCGCAAAAAGGGTCTAAAATTAAATCGCCTTTTTTTGAACTATGCTCAATCATCTTCTTTAACAAATCAACTGGCTTTTGATGAGGATGATTTTCTTTATTGTGATTAATAGGTAT
>JAHIEH010000029.1 GCA_018901675.1 Nanobdellota archaeon | reverse complement strand
TATTTTTTTGAAGCATCTATAATATAGTTTGCATAATCTCTGCATTTATCCCCGCAATTGCACATCCTCTCACTTACTGCATTTTCTTTTGCATATTCCATAACACTTAAAATCTGGCTGTAATCCCTGCTTATTGTTTTTCCCTTTAAACCAGATTTTTCAGGATACCATTCTCCTTCCCCGACTTTTATTTCAAACGAATTGTCATTCCATCTTGTAGAAACATCATAACCAGAAAAATAATTCATTTTATACCCCCCTTTTCCAGAAAGCTTGACAATTACAGAACGCTCCTCGCTATTAACCATAACAATGTTTTCTTTTTCTTGTTTATTTTCCCCAGCAATCTCCAACCCTTTGTCAAAATTAATAAGCATTGTCATTTCCGGCTTTGCATTGTCAATAAGCAGCGCAATTTGCTTTGCATACACCTGCTCATAAACCAAAACCCCTATGGAAGATTGATAAATAAAATACCATAAACTACCAAAAAAGATTAAATTAAGAATAATAAATATAATAACCGGAAAAATAATATCTTCTGCTCTTTTGTCTCTCAGCAGTCCTGCCCTCTTTTTCATACCCCCAAAAAGCCAAAACAAGATTATAAATTTAACTAAGAATTAAAAAATTAAGGGGCATTTTCAAAACTATTGCAGTTTAGTGCTGTCAAACTTTTTTGGTCATAAGGAAAAATACTTGGGGGGGATTGTTTAAAATTTCCATTACCACTATGGCTATACCAATAAACTGCACTAGTAGATACAACAGTCGTTGTTACCCCTACTTTAATAATTAGAATTCCTATTGGACTTAGCACACCAGTACCAGTAAGTGCTACTCCCCCAACAGTTAATCCAATTCCTGCTAATGCCGCTCCAAATGTTAAAGATTTTCCAAACCAAGTAGTACCTGGCTGAATTTGAGATACAATTGCATAACCATCCTCATAATTAGTATTCATTTTCCAATTTTCCAAAGTTAATTCACTTAACTCGTCTTCTTGCTTCACTTTTTCAAAATGATCTTGAACAACTTGTTCGCTCGTAACTCCGGGGTAAAGATACTCTAGATAACTTTTTCCATCAGGAGTTTTCTTTTTTAGCAGATAATCATAAAATTCCTTATAAGTAATGCTATCAACTTGTTTTTGCGTTTCTTTATCAAATTCAAATCTAGAACAGATAATACAATAATTTTCCGTAAAGGTTGTTTTTGGCATAAATGCCAATTTTCCTTCTCCGAGCATTGAATGACAGTCATACATAGCATTTGCAATTGTTTCTAAAATCTGTTCTTTAGCTTTTTGATTATCCTTGTTTAAATCTACTTGATTAACAACACTTTCTTTTGTAGGAATCATACCTTCACAATTCTCTCCAAAACAGATTTTCTCTGTTTTACATTTTAATGGGATTATGTTTCTACCTGGCTCAAAAGGCCCAAGATTAAAAGTGCTTCTAAAAAGAACAGATTCGTGGCAAGTCTCTTGGTCTATCTTGCCGGTAGGATTTAACTGATACCAAAACCAGAGAATAATTACAAATCCAATTATCAGAAGTATTATCGTTACTAGCATTGTTGAACTCATCTCACCTTTTTTGTTTAATTGTTTGTCCATTTTAACTAGTCAAAGTTTTAATTAAAAAATACCCCCCTACAATTACTATAATCGCTGCTAAAATCCACAATACCTTTTCCATAAACTCTTCCATAACTGCTTTTTTATTTATCATTTTTATCATTTTAGCTTCACAGAGATTTTTATTTGATTATTGCTTTTCTCTACTGATAATTCAACCGGGACAGCTTTTAGATATAAACAACTTGGTTGGCTAATTTGGATAGATGATGGAACCGGGGTAAGCACAGGATAATTCTCATTACAACTTGGTTCAAAAGTTATTTCATTAACAACAACACAAACCCCTACTTGCTCTTCACAAGGAGATACGCTAAATTCCTGGCAAAAACAAATTTTTTTATCATTTTTAAAATATTCAAGATACCAATCCTTTGGTCCTGTAATCATAAGAGTGTCCTCTTTTTTAATCTCACTCAAACCCCCAATTTTTAAATTAATCTGGTTAAGAGAATCCTGCGCTTGTTTTAATTGATTCTTATGAGTAAAAACTCCAGTCAAACTCATAAAAAGATAAACCAGCAAAACAATGCATATTACAGCCATTAGTATTTTCAAAGTTTCAGGCATAAGTATTGCTTTTTTATTATTCATTTTTTACCTCCTCCATACAAAGATAAATCTCATTAGAACAATATCTTGAACCATCTAACTTGCTTAATAAATTAGCAATCGGTAAACCTTTTTTAACTTCCCTATAAAGTTGACTATTTTGATTCTCAAGTAAGGGATTAAGTTCAACAACACTGTTTTTAATGGTTCCAATTACATCCTCCAAATCAAAAAGCCCCATATCAACCACAATTTTTTTATTATTAATATCTCCTGAAATATACAAATCAGATTCGATTAGTTCTTCCTCTTTACAATTACTCTTTTCACAAAAATAAATCCGATTTTCTTTAACCTTTGCAATTTTAACTAGATTATCCCCCCCGCTTGTAGCACTACTCTCACTGCCAACGCTTCCTTCTTCTTTTACAACTTCAGTTCCTTCTCCTGCCCCTCCAGCACTTTCGCTTCCCGGAACCTTATAACTTGGCAGATTTCTTATCCAGTTCAAAATATCTGCCTTAAACAAAAATATCGCAACGCTTGCAACAACAAGAATAACTATAATCCAGATTACAAGCTTATCAGTTGCAATACTCTGTCCTCTTCTATCTATTTTTTTCAGTTTCATCTTCCAAACCTGAACAAGCTTTTTACATAAGTTATGGCATCTATTCCTTTGCCCTTAAGAATAAAATAAGCACCTATCATTATAGCAAGAGCAATAATAGCAAGAATCCACCATCCCATCATCTCGCTTTCCATCCCTCTTTTTCCTACCATCCCTAAAAAAAAGAAAACATATTAATAAACTTAACCCCCAATCCCCCCTAGAACAACAGATGCCAGTGTATACAAAGAAAGAAGCGCAATAAGAGCAGTTATAAAATATAAAGTAATTCCTGCTGTGAGGTTTTTCCCTGTCTTGTTGGTTTTCTCAAGCTTGTCTTCTCCTGAATCAACAGTAACAAGAGTGCTTGTTAATATGAAAATCACTTGTATAATATAAATCCCTATAATTATCTGCAGATAATAAGGAGGAATCATTAATGTTTTCTCAAAAATTTGCGTCAATCCTGCTACATTTTGCCCGAGTAATTCTGTTCCCTGCCCGCTTAATTGAGCCAAGTCTAATTTGCTTAATATAGCAGTAATCATTGCTGCCAAGCCGACAATTACTCCAGAAAGCAAAGGAGCCAAGAAAGTCATATTGCTTTTCATGTCAGAAACGACTTCAGCAAGCATGTCTCTCAGCCTCTCATTAATTTTATCTATATTCTTCAGGTACTCAGAGATAGACATAAGGCTTACTGCTGCTATTTTAAGCCCTTTTTTCGAAGACTCAATAAGAATTCTCATGCTTGTTGAAATAAGTTCAGAAGGAAAATAAATTATTGCGCCTCTTCTCAAATCAAAAATCGCCCTTTCAACATTCATTCCATTTTGTTTTATATTATAATCAACTTTTCTAAAAAATTCCTCTGTCATTAATCCTCTGCTTGACTCTGCTACTTTCCCAAAAACAAGTTCAGGAGGGATTCCATTTCCAAGCCGGTTCCCAATCTGAAACAGCGAAGTGTTAAATTCTTTTTCAAGTTGCCTTGCCTTTCCTCTCTCTTTAATAATCTCCTGTGTCTTTTCCCTGTAAGCCAACGAGAAAAATAATGCAACTCCAAGAGGGATAAACAAGCTCAAAAGTAAAGCGCCTAATCCGAAAGGCCCGGTTATTCCTTCTGGTGTTGTGCTAAAATCAAAGATTTTTTCTTCCCCAAACAGCCCTATCCCAAAATTTGCAAAAGAAAAATCTTTTTGTATTCCAAAAAGTCCAGGCAGGGGAGTATATTGGAATATTAAAGGCAAAAACCCCAAAATAAACAAAGGCAGGCATATCAAAAATGCTTTTACATAGGGCTTTTTGCTTGCATATTTAGGGTACAAAGGATTTCTCTCAAGCAAACTCGTCTCTCCATACCCCCCTGGCCTCTGCATCATTATTTTGTCAGTAAGATAAAAAACAAAAAAAGGAATTATTAGATTAAAGAGAATAAGAACATGCACCCATTGAATCATGCCCTTAAGCAAAGCAGATGCTAAAGGCAGCAAAGCCAAGCCAAGAGTGGGCAGAACAATTCCAAGCATGTAAACATTAGTTAATGGGCTTCTTACATCATGAGTAAACCTTAACATCCTTTCATAAACCCCATCCAGAACCACTTGCAATGATTTTTCCAAAGTGATTATTCTTCTTGTGTTGTCTGGCTCAAACAAACTGCTTTCAATTAAATGAAATGATTCTATAAATTCAATGCTGAAATCTCTCCAGGTTTCTAAATAATTATCCAGGCTTTCCTTTATAGTTGAAAATTTTCCAACTTGAACATCATAAAAAACTTTTTTGAAATCCAAAGCAAGGGGATATTCCAAATGTTCAGAAGCAAAAGCAATTGCTTTTTCCAAATTTGGCGTATGCCTCATATACACTACTATATATAAAATACATGGAACCATTTGTGAACTTGCTTTCAATCTCCATTTGTTTGCCAATCTTGCAGGATATCCCTGCACAAAATAAAACAAAAACAAAGAGAAAATTAAAACTAAAAAAAAGAATAGTGAAGGAAAGTTTGCAATACTGCCTGCCCCTTTTATCAGGAAAATTCCTACAGAAACAAATAATCCAATAACAAATGCTGCTAAAAAAGTCATCGCAGCTAAAGTTAATGCCTGTTCTGGCTGAACATCAAGGTGCGCAATCTTTAATTGCTTCTCAATTCTCCCCCTGTCTTTTTTAGAAACGCTCAATCTTATAACATTACCCAGACTCTTGCACCATCTCTCGAACCTTGTTAGTTCGGGAGCCATTTCCTGCTTGAATGTAGTGTATTCCCCGTAATAATTCACATTATCCACATGGGAAGATTTAATTTGACCTTCTATCTGACTGCCATACTTTTTCAGAACATCATCTACATTCATTTTTCCTCTTTTAACCTCTTATTAATTAAAGATTTTAATCTTTTAATTATTTGCTTAAAGTCAAGTTCATTATTTGCAAGGTAGTCCTGAGAAATTTTAAACCCCTCATAAGCAACCCTATTTCTGTAAATCCTTAAGCTGTCTATGGTTCTTATTTCCTTTTTTTCAAAATCCTTATAATACATTTCTAGATAATCTACTAAATCTTTATGGCTTAAAGTTTTATACCCGTCAATCAGAAGTAAAGCAGTTAGAAGTTCTTTAATTATTTCATAGTAATCAGAAGTAATTAAAGAAATAAAAGTGTTCCTATCTTGTATTTTTATTCTAGATTCTATCAGTTCTGCTGTGTCTAATATACTTTTTACTTTTTCTATATCTGAAGTAATTTTTATTAATTCCATTTTAAAATACATTTAAGTAGCCTTTTAATATGACCCCATTAATCAGGTTGCTTCTTAATTCTTTACTTAATCTTGAAAAATTCTTTTCGAAAAAGAGGTTTATTTCTCTATGGAAAAGCTTTTCAAATTTAGAGATATCTATTTCCACTTCTTTTGACTGTACAAACAAATCAATATCGCTCGTTTCTATATCCTCACCTCTTAAAGCAGATCCGAATAAAATTATGCATAAAGGAGAGCATTTATCATCTATTTGCTCTAATAAACCGCTAAAATGTAATCTTTCAAGTATATCTAATTTTTTATAAAATCTGAAAATTCCATTATCATCATCCCTATTCGCCTTATATGAAGGGTATATCCCTTTTTTTACTTCAATAATAAGGCTATCTCTAATTAATTCATCTATATATCTTTTTACAGAGGTTATAGCTATCCCGGTTTCTCTGCTTATTCCTCTAAGATAAAAATTTTCAAGTGGAGAATCAAAAAAAAGTCCCATTATTTTCTTTTTATTTGGAGTTATCTGTAACATTTTTGTATCATCTGTAACATTTTTATTACGCTTGTTCTCTTTTAATTACACTTGTAATAAAATAGTAACACTTGCTTATAAAAGTTTCTAAAGAAAACCCAGCTTACTATATAACTCTAAAATACCCTAATTCTTTTCTTATCCCCTCTTCAAAACTCACCTTTGGAGCCCATCCTAAAAACTCCCTTGCTTTGGAATTATCTGCCAAAGTATCTCTCGGCTCTATTACTGCTGGTCCGTAGATTATTTTTGTATTTTTATTGGACAAATTTAAAATACCTTTCATAACCTCATTAACAGATAAATTATGATTGTTCCCGATATTAAATGCCTTGCCAAACGCATCTTTATTTTGGGTGGTTGCAGCAAGAATATTTGCATTAACAACATCTTCTACAAAAGTAAAATCCCTTGTCTGCTCGCCATTTCCATTAACTGTAAATTCTTTCCCACTAATCAAACACTCAATAAATTTAGGGATTAAACAAGCATAATCCCCTTCTGGATTCTGCCTGGGCCCGAAAACATTAAAGTACCTTAAGCTGATTGTTTCTAAACCATGTATCAAATTAAACAATTTGCAATACTCCTCACTAGTTAATTTATGCAGAGCATAAGGGGACATAGGATTAAGCGGCATAGTTTCAATCAAGGGCAATTTTTCCTGGTCGCCATAAACAGAAGAGCTTGAGGAAAAGACAAATCTTTTAACATCAAATTTTTTGCATGTTTGGAGCAAATTTAAAGTTCCATTAACATTCACTTCATTAGTTTTAATAGGATTAACAATAGAAAATTGCACTCTCGGTAAAGCCGCCAAATGAAAAACAACCTCGATTCTTTCTCTTTCAAAAATCTCATCTAAATTGTCACAAATGCTTTTTTCATAAAACACAAAATTTTCTTTTCCGATATGAGCTAAAATATTCTCTTTTCTTCCAGTAGATAAATCATCAATCACAATAACTTTATAATTTTCCTTCAAAAGCCTGTCAACTAAATTACTGCCGATAAAACCCGCGCCGCCCGTAACTAAACAATTCATTTTAATCAACTCTTTAAAATAATCTATTGTTTTTTTCAGTCCATCTTCAAGAGGTATTTTCGGTTCCCAGTTTAATTTTTCTCTTGCAAGAGAGATATCTGGCTTTCTCTTAATAGGATCATCTTGAGGCAATAAATGATAAACAATATTTGAATTGGAACTTGTAAAATTTATTATTTTTTTAGCTAATTCTAAAATTGTAAATTCCCCAGGATTCCCCAGATTAACAGGCCCGATAAAATTTTCTTGATTCATCATTTTATACATCCCCTCGATTAAATCACTAACATAACAAAAGCTTCTTGTCTGGCTTCCATCTCCATAAATAGTCAAATTCTCGTTTTTCAAAGCCTGAACGATAAAATTGGAAACAACTCTTCCATCTTCTTTATTCATGCTTGTTCCATAAGTGTTAAAAATTCTGACTATCCTAATATCCAACCTCCATTTCCTATGATAATCCATAAATAAAGTTTCTGCAACTCTTTTTCCTTCATCATAACATGCTCTTGGGCCTAAAGTGTTCACATTCCCCCTATAAGTTTCTTTTTGCGGATGTTCTAAAGGGTCTCCATAAATTTCAGAAGTAGATGCCTGCAATATTCTTGCATTATGCTTTCTTGCCAACCCAAGCATGTTTATCACTCCGATAGTATTTGCTTTAATTGTTCTTATCGCATTAAACTGATAATGAATAGGAGAAGCAGGACATGCTAAATTATATATTTGGTCTATTTTTTCATCAATATACAATGGTTCTATTATATCCTGCTCAATAAATCTAAAATTTGGATCATTCATTAAAGAAAGTATATTTTTTTTGCTCCCAGTGAACAGATTATCCACACAAACAACTTTTTCCCCTTTATCCAATAAATACTTGCATAAATGACTTCCAATAAAACCAGCACCACCAGTTATCACCACATTTTTCATATAAAAAATAGGACAAAAATAGTTTATAAGAATATATTTCATTTAGAATATATCTGATTATATCTTCTTCCCTTTTATTCTCTCGTGTCAGAAATGCTTATGTGTTTGCATGCGAAGGCATGCTTTTAGCATTTCTGAGCATCCAAAAATCCTATACAATTTTTCCACGGATTTTTTGATTAAGCCACTTCTGCCATTCTGGAAAAACTCTTTTGCTTAAAGGCAAGCCAATCTCCTGCCTTATTTTATCAGAAATTTTATGGAAAGCATTGTTAGACAAAGAATTAAATTCAGCCTCCAAAATCTCTGGCTTTTTCAGCTGTTCAGCAACATCAACAATCTCCTGCTTTATCTTCCCTCTTAAAATTATGTTGTCATAAACAGCATCCCAGTTCCCAGCCCAGCCTTTTACATTTCCTGCAATGTCTTTTATAACCTCGCTGTCACCATTAATCAAATCATCACTAGGGACTAGCTCATCTTTCTCAACATTATACTTAAGCAAATCAACAAAACCTTTTTCCTCTTGCGGATCTTTTGTCCAATGCTTTCTTACTTCAGACAACTGCACTAATCTTTTCCATGAATGCAAACCATCAGGAGTTTTGATTGGATTTGCAACTGCAATAATATCAGTCGCCTTAAAACTTGTAGCAGGAACATTTAAATCATTAACCACTCTGTCAAAAACCCCGTATGGAGAAGCTCCATGAATTGTTCCTGCAACAACATTCGCCAAAGCCCCAACTCTCATTGCTTCATAAAGCGCCTTTGCTTCAATGCTTCTTACCTCACCAATAATTAAACAGCTGTCTCCAAGTCTCAAGCTGGTTCTTATTCCTTCGTCAGCAGAAACTTCAGTAGTCGTCTCAAGCAGAGCACTTCTGACTTTCAGTCTTAATATGTCATATTTTAATTTTCTTAAAGATTCAACAGGAAGCTCGAGAGTGTTATGAGCAAGAATATTCTCACAGATAAAATTCTCACATTCAGGAACAGAAATGTCATAAACATAACCTTCATAACTTACCTTTTTTATACTCTTAACTCTATCCCAAAAAATATCTGACCCCACCAATGTTCTTAAAGGGTCAATAGGGTTAGTAATTCCTTCAGGAACTTCTTCAAGAAGTTTTTTCAAATGCTCCCTGCCTAAGTTATTTTCTCTTGTGATATAATCCTGTTTGCTGAATTTTTCTCCCAAGATATCACTCAATTCATTTTTAATTTCTAATGACAAAGGAATAACATCCGAAGTGTCATGTGTGGAAATTCTCGAACATAATTTTTCCAAATTATTTTGTTTAGAGTTAACGAGAAAACCAATATTATCTTTAAAAGAATTTAACATTTTAATCGAGCCAATTCTACAATTTATAGTTTTATCTTTATCTTTCATTTTTGAGATTCTTAGGATAATATTAAATCTTAATAACAAAGTAGAAATATCCTCAACAAGCTGTCTTGAACAGGAAGCGATAATAACTTCTTTATCTGAAGCACATCCGTCCCCGCTAAAATATCCTTTTAAAAGCCATCCTGCCTGCTTATTTGATAAATTATGCATCCAAGAGGGTATCTTTTTAGTATAAGCATTCCCTTTTAACCCCAAAATATTTGTCATTACTTCTTTTAAAATAGAAGAGTTCAACATTGAAGAAAATTTGTCATGATGCAGCTTAACAGGGATATTGAATCTTTCTGCAATCTGCCTAACAATTTTTTTATTTTCTTCCTCTTGAACAGAGATGATTATAGAATTTTTATCGTAACATCCATCTGCAATCCACAAGCCGATAAAGTTTAAAAAAGATTCATCTAACTTTAATTGACTATCAATCTCGCGGGAATTGCCATAGCATTTTATTTTAAGATTTCCGTCTTTAATCAGCTCCCTAAATTTTTCAAAAATTCTTATTGGGATAATTTTATTTCTCGTCCAGCTTTGAATTGTTGGCTTTTTAAATCCACTTTTTAAAGCGTATTCAAATAATTCTTTTCTATATTCTATTAAAAAATTATTAACTCCCTCTCCGATAACAAAAACTTTTTTGCCAAATTTCTCTATATTATCAAGGATGTTTATTTTATCTAAAGAGTTGTCAAAAGGCAATAGAGAGGGAATTGCTATAAAATTCCCTTCCTTTAGTTCCTTGGATTTTATTGGCTTAAGAATATTTTTTTCATCTAAACTAAATAAAGAATGATCTTCGGTAACTTTAATTCTCTTCCCAGAAGTTGTATTAATCTCATAAATCTGTTTATTTGTTTTATGCTTTATAAATTTGCTTGGCTTGGACAATAAAACCTTCCCACTTTTATCAACAGAAAAAATTTTTATATCATCTGCATTTAATGCTTTTTCCCTGCCATCCTCATCAAGAAACCCATTTTTCTTAATTTGCTCGTCTATAAAATCGCTGATGGTTGTTTTTTTAAATTTTCCATTTTCTTTTATAATAATACTGCTATCTCCAGTCACGCTGTCCTCTATAGTTATTATTCTGTATTTAGGAATTATTTCAAGCATCAAACTTCCAAGCAGAGAAGTCTTTCCTGAACTTCTTGTTCCTGCAATTAACAAAGTCCTGGAGCCGTCAATTAAAAAACTGAATAATCCTGCAGTAAAAGAATTAATCATCCTGTTTTTAACAAACAAAGGCAAAGTCCAGGGCTCTTCTCTATGCCTTCTTAATGCATAGGTCAAGCCATTCGGTGACAAAGGCTCTTGAACAATAGCAATCCTCGCTCTTACATTTCCAATCGCAAGCTGAGTGTCTAAAATCGGATTTGCTTCATCTAATGGCCTTCCGGAAATCATCCTGAATTTTGCAGCCCAGGAATCTGCATCTTCCTGGCTAGGAAGAATATTTGTAGAGCACTCGTCATAAGTTTCATGCCTTACAAAAATATTCACCAAAGGTATTGGTGCGTTTAAAACAATATCCTGAAGTTTCTTATCTTGCAACAAAACTTCAATCAAACCAAAACCAATGGTATGCCTTACCAGTATTGTTGCCAGTTTATTCAGGTCAGAATAATTTAAAGTGATATCTTTGCTATTCGCTAAGTCCGAAAGCAATCCCTGAGAGATATTAAAAAAAACCTGCCTTATTCTGTCTGTGTCAGTAAACTCCTCTGCTTTTGGCTGGTGTTCTGTCAAAACCTGCCTTGCCAAATTTAACAACATATGCTGTTCTTCAGTCAGCGAATTTTCAGGAGGGCTTAGGTGATAAATTAATTTTGCTTCATCTTCTTTTTTTAAAATAGTGACAATTGATTCATCAAACTCACCATTGGAAATTTTATATTGGTCTATAATCTCTGCATCCTCCGGCAGTTCTGCAATAAGCCGTGTAAAAGTGAAATTGGGGATTACATCTGGCCTGAAAATCCTTTCATAAACCGCCCTGTCCATTTGCCGATAATCATCAAGATAAGGCAAAGCAGACTGCATGACGAGAGTATTTTTAATCAAACCGAAAATCTTCTCTAAAAATGCAATATAATTCTTCTGGTCTTGCCTGAATTGTTCGTCTATCTTCTCCAAAAGAATTTTAGATTCGATGATTATTTTTCTTATTTCAGTATAAGCGGCAACAGGGTCTCTTTTTAATAAAATCATAAAATTAAAAACTTCATTATATCTCTTTGAAAAAAATTCAGTATATTGGGATGAAAGCTTTTCAATAGATAACACTCTCTCCTGCTTTAGCAAAAAAACATAAAGCTGTGCAATTTCCAGGAGCATTGATGTTTCCTTGAAATCATAATTATAATTCCTCTGCTGCATAAAAACAACTCTTGATGCATTCGGATTTTCAATTAGGGCATCTATAGTTCTCTCCATAACTTCAGGGGATGAAGCGATGCTGGGCACATATGGCGCCCCGAGATAGTTAATGTAAAGAACATCTTCCCCTGCCTCTCTCCTTATCTCATATGAATAAAGCTGTTCACTTCTTTTAGTATCCATAAAAGAAAAAAGCATAAGGAGTTTAAAATTGTTTTTATGGTGTGGGCATCGTAACAAATTTAAACCCATTTATACTTTAAAAGACATAAAAAGATGGAAGAACAACAGCCAGACTACTTTAATCAGATACTTAGAGAATTTAACATAAAAATCAGAGATTCAGAAGAAAAACAGCGGATTGTTAAAGATAGATTATTATTAATAGGCAGAAACATGATAGAAATAAAAGAAAAAACTAATGAAGAAATATTGGAGATAAAAAAAGAGCTCGAAGTATTAAACCAGGATATGGGGAGGATGAAAGACTTTTTAGAAAATGCCTCAGGTGAATTGTCAAAATTCGCAAAAAAAGAAGACCTTGCAATTCTGGCAAAACAGGTAAAAATGTTTCAGCTAGTAAAAGAATCACAAAATCAAAAAGTCTTTGTATAATACCCCACCTTAAAAAGTGTGGTTTGTTTAGACTTTTGGATGCTCAAGAATGCTCAACTGCATCCTGAAGGATGCAGTTTTCGCAAAGCATTCTTGACATAAAAGGATAACAATAGAATAAATAAAATGGGAATTTTAGAGGAGATTATAAAGATGAAAAATGGGGGAATGGAGGATAATCAGATTGTTCAAAGCCTCCAACAGCGAGGAGTTTCGCCTCGGGAGATAAACGATGCTTTAAACCAAGCACAGATAAAAAAAGCAGTAATGGGGGGGGATAATCAGGACAATACTCAAATGCAACCCTCAATAATGCAGACTCCACTGCCTGAATATGGGAGCGGGGAAGGAGAACAAAACCAAGGATTTTATGCCCCGCAAACTCAGGAAGTTTCTCCACAGGGATATTCATCTCCTGCAGCAGGAGGATATTCTCAGCAGAATTATGAATCTTATGCTCCTTACAATCCTTCTTCAGGAGGAATGGATACCGAAACAATGATAGAAATTGCAGAGCAGGTTTTCGCTGAAAAAATATCCAATATCCAAAGGCAGCTTCAGGAATTGAATGAAATGAAATCCTTGACACAGGCAAGAATAGAAAATGTATCAATAAGACTCAGGAAAATTGAAACGATAATCGACAAGTTGCAGATTACTATTCTTGAAAAAATAGGCTCTTATGGGCAGGATTTGGGCTCAATAAAAAAAGAGATGTCTATGATTGAAGAATCGTTCAGCAATATAATTCCTTCTGCAAGAAAACATGAAGAAATCTCTTATCTCCCTAAAAAAACAGAGAAGAAATCACAAGGCAGAATTTCTAAGAAATGATTCTCGGTAAAAGATAATTTTTAGGTTTTAGCTGCTTAGGCAAACCCAGCCATTATAAAATTGAAGATTAAAATTATTGCCGGCATATAAACCAAATTAAAATTAGTTGCAGATAATAGATGCAACAATCACGATAGTTTTATTAAATTCGCCCGAGTAACTTTTTATAATCTTTATCAATAAATATCTGATAAGTTAAATTAAACCCCAAAAATGTGTCTTATTCCCAGAATTTTATTAACTATTTGCTCTCCAAGGACTAAGGGTATATCCTGCTGATGATGAAGGTGGATTTCCTTTGTTTGACCCCCCAGTAATTATAGCAATTAAAATCAAAATAAAAAGCCCTCCTGCAACCATTTCCCAGTTGTCACCCCACCATTGCCCGCTAGACCATCCAACTGCTCCTGAAGTTTTTACTAAAACAATTATTGCGATTACAACTCCTATTCCCAGCATAGTATACATAATCCCTGCTTTTTTAGGGTCAATAAAAAATCCTCCGAGTATTATCAGCACAAGCAAAACTGCTAAACCGACGCCAAGTCGTGGAAAAACTTCAGAAAAGAATACCGGAACAAACTCAAACTGCAAAGCGAGCAAGCCAATAGAAAGCGCTATAACACCATCAATCGCTCTATTCTCTTTAAAAATCTGCATAGAGCTCAACACTCCATAAACCATAGCGAATATCAGCAAGAATGGAAGAAGGTAACTGAAAAATCCCATCTCTGCCCATTTATTGAGCATATCACCTATCACCCCTCCATAATAACCATACGCCTGCAAAAACACCCCATTTAACATGAACATCATATAGTCACTTGTTAAAGAATATTTAAATATGTTTCGCTGGGGGATAAATATTTTATTTTTTGTTACGAAAACATTTAACCCTCAATACTTTCTATATCTAAAACAATAAATCCATGAACCTTGATAATCAAATTAATAACTTTATCATCCTGCTACAACTTATTTCCTTCTCCCTAACAAAAGAATTATTCTTTTTTAGCAGCGCCTTTTAAAACTACTGCAACTGCTACTACAATTACAACCACAAATAAAAAATTTGTCCAGAACGAAGTGCTCCAGCTCTGCCCGAATAAAATATCAAAAAATTCTGATTTAAACCCTGTTGCCCAGATAACAGCGCCGATTACTGCAACACTAATTATAATTAAAAAAGCCCATTTCATCCATCCCTCAGCTTTATAGCCATCTTTTAGGTCGCTTGCAACAAACCCGTAAAGCATTAAGAATACCAGGACTATAATTAAAGAAACTGTCAAGAATAAAATCATATTTCCTACAACCTGTTTTGGATATGCTACACCTACAAAAATCAATCCAACAACAAACGCAACAATAGCATTAAGCTGTTTTTTGTCTTCTCCAAATATCTTTGTTTTCTCAAGAACCGCAAAAACAACTGCGAAAATCAGGAGAAATGGGAGTATAAATTCTTTAAAAATCCAATTCTGGATAATTGTTTCATTTACCATTTTTTATTTTATTCCCTGAAAAATGGGAAATTAGAAAACTTCTTGTTTTCTTCGTTTACCATTTTTATACCTTGATTATATTAAGAGATTTTCGCTATTTAAATATTTTCTCTTATTTTATCTCTACCCGTTTGATATGCTGAAGGGGCATCAATCTGGGAACTCTAAGAAAACCGATTAGGCGAATATAGCAACTTAAATGATAAAACTTATGTATTATTCATAATTTACAAAACAGAAAGTTCTAAAACCAACATTGCTCGATAATTACATCAAATCTGTAGGTATCTCTTCCATGTCAGATTCTGAGCTTGGCAAAGCAGATTTGTTGATTATAAAGATGTCGCTGATAGCTTTTACAAATTGGTGTGGGATTATAACTCCTCTCGCACCGCCGATAAGGGACATTATGCTTCCTCCAACTTTTATTCTCCATCCGTCAATCTTATTCTCGTGCAGATTGGCTTCTTCAATCTCTCCAAAGTAATCGCCTGAGTCAGTATACACCCTTGTTCCGATAACCTCGGATATTTTTTTAACTCTCATATTAAAATCTAATTTAACTCCTTTAAATATTTTTCTCTTGTCCAGAAGGATAATCTAAAGGGGGGAACTCAAACGAGTATTAGTGCTTAAAGCAGGGGTTTTAGGTTTACAGGCACAACATTTATAAAAAAATATTATTTAATATCTACATGCTAAATAAAAAGGAAATAGTTTGCATCCTGCTTGCAATAGTTATACTTGGGTTCAGCATGTCTTTATGGAAAGGTTTGAGCGGAATCCTTTACACTATGCTAGCTATATCTGTCCTGCTCGCAGTAAATATAGTTGCCAAGAAAATAATGGCATATTATCTTGAATCAGAAGCAGAAATAAGATTATGGGAAGTTCAGAGATATGGATTTAAGCCATCTAGGTATTTCAAAAAACCTTTTCCCGCAGGAGCTCTTTTCCCGATAGTTTTCTCTTTGATTTCTATGGGGTATGTAGTCTGGCTTGCGTCTTTAGTTTTTGAGGTTAAGGCAAAAGTCTACAGAGCTGCAAAACGCCATGGATTATACAGCTTTTCAGAAATGACAGAATACCATATAGGGCTGATAGCCGCAGCGGGAATTTTTGCCAATTTGATAATTGCAGTTGTAGGATATTTAATAAATCAGCCGGAATTTGCAAAACTTAATATTTTCTTCGCATTTTTTAATATGCTTCCTTTATCAGACTTAGATGGGAATAAAATATTTTTTGGGAGTTTGATATTATGGAGCTTTTTGGCTTCTGTAGTATTGATTGGGATGGTATATGCATTTATGTTAGTATAAAGAGTTAAGAGACTATTACGGCAGAATAAAGTAAAAAATGGAAAATAAAGAAAACAGGAGGTTTTCTAATTTCCCATTTTTCAAGAAAACATAATAAAATGGAAAATAAAAGCTTTTTCAAATCAACCCCGGTAGTGGCTTTCTTTGCAGCCTTGGCTTTATTCGGAGGATTTTTTTTCTTAAATAAAGGATTTACAGGGAATATAATAATAGATTACACAACCAAAAGCAAGTTCGAATTTCTTGCAGTTATTGGCTTGCTTTTGATAGCCTGTTCAGTTGTTCTTGCTTTTTATACAATGAAGAAAAAATAAAAGAATGGGCTAAAAGAGTTCAAGAGTGGAAGAATATGCTATAAATTCTCATAAAAATTTAATAAGCGATTGTTCTTCCTGCTGTAAAATGAAATTCCTGAAAGATATAACCCCAAGAGAATATCAGCAGAAAATTTTTGAAACCTGTAAAGACAAAAATTGTTTAGTGGTAATTCCTACCGGCTTAGGCAAAACCCTTATTGCATTAATGTTAACAATAGAAAGAATGACTCAATTCCCCTCTGAAAAAGTTGTTTTTCTTGCCCCAACAAAGCCATTAATAGAACAGCATTTTAAATATTTCCAAAAACACCTTCCTGAACTTTTTGCACAGATGGAATTATTCACAGGAAAAGTTCCTGCAGGACAAAGAAAAAAACTCTGGCAGAGTGCAGACATTATCTTTTCAACTCCCCAGTGTGTGGGAAATGACTTAAAAAATAATCTTTACAATCTTAAAGAGGTCTCTTTATTGATTGAAGATGAATCACATAGATGCCTTAAAAATTATTCCTACACTTACATAGTCCAGGAATATCACAAACAAGCACAGAATATAAGAGTTTTAGGGTTAACAGCAAGCCCGGGAAGTGACAAAGAAAAAATCCAGCAAATTTGCAAAAATCTTGGCGTTACTTCAATAGAAGCAAGAACAAGAGAAAGCGAAGATGTAAAACATTACTTGCAGGAGCTGAAATTTAACACCATCCAAATAGAATTTCCAGATAAATTCAAGGAAATAAGAGACCTTCTTTTGATAATTTATAACAAAAAAACGGAGGAGCTGAAAAACCGAAAGCTTCTTTTTTTCCATGCTACAAAAGTTTCCCTTTTGGAATTGCAGGGAAGGATAATGCATTCTATAAGCACTGGCAATAAAAACTTTAATTTGCTTGTAGGGGCAAGCGTGTGCGCACAGGCAATAAAAATTCAGCATGCAATTGAGCTTTTAGAAACACAAACCCTTTATTCTTTTAATTCCTATATACAGGAGTTATTCAAACAGGCAGAGCAGGGAAAAAGCAAGGCAGTTCAGCATCTTGTGAAAACCCCGGAGTTTAATCAAGCATACACCAAAACTATTGAACTTATTGCAAAAAAAATCGAGCATCCAAAGCTCTTGGAATTAAAATCGTTAACAGAATACAAATTTTCCAAAAATCCTAAAGCAAAAATAATTATTTTTGCACAGTACAGAAACACAACCGTCCAAATCTGCAAAGAGCTTAATTCCATACCGGGAGTAAGGGCAAAAGTTTTTGTCGGACAGGCAAAAAGGGGAGAAGGAGAAACTGCAACGGGATTAAATCAAAAAGAACAGCAGGAAATTGTTAGACAGTTTTCTCTTGGGGAAATAAATATTCTTGTTGCAACCTCGATTGGAGAAGAGGGATTGGACATACCAGAGGTAAATGCAGTAATTTTCTATGAGCCTATTCCAAGTGCAATCCGAAAAATCCAGAGAGCAGGCAGAACAGCCCGTTCAATCCCAGGAGAGCTTGACATTTTAGTTACAAAAGCTACAAGAGATGAAGCTTATTACTGGGCTGCGTTTCACAAAGAAAAAAAAATGCATTCTGCCCTTAACAGCATAAAAGAAGAAATGGAAAATGGAACTTTTAATCTGGAAGAAAACAAAAATAAAAGTTCAGAAGAAATTCCTGAAAAAAACCAAAAAGGAAACTTAAAAAAAGAAAAAACAAAAGGGGAAAAACAAAAGAAGTTATTCTAGCCCTACCCAAACTAATTTATGGTCTGAATTTCCTTCTGCACAACCACTTTTATATTTCTTAAATCCCCTTGCAAAAATATGGTCAAAATCTTTATATCCGATTAAAGGGATTTTGCATGTTTTTTGGGCGCCAGAAATTAAGTTTAAACTGCAAAAATGTTTTTTCAGATGGTTATAGCTTAGATTAAAATCCCCCATAAGAATTAATTTTCCCTTAACATTCCCCAAATAACTCTTAACAAACTTTAATTGTATAGCATAAACTTTTTTTCTTGGCAGCCATAAATGAACAATCACAACATCCCACTTTCTCTCAGGAAAATAAGCATGGACAATCCCTCCCCCTCCACCAATATAATTTTCAGCCGGAAATTCATTGGTTTCTATCTGCTTGCATTTTATTTTAGAAGCTAAAACAACATTAACATGCCATCCTGCTTTGCACAAATGTCCTTTTCCAAAAAATATGTATGGGTACCCTAACTTATTCAAGCCTTCTTCCATTTCTTTCTTTTGGAAATCTAAAACTTCACAGAACCCAATAATATCTGCCTCAGTTTCTTTAATAAGTTTGAATGTCCTTCTTAAATCAACTAATTTAACAAAGAGGGATTTTTTCCCAAGGTAATGCAAATAAGCATGCCCTCGTATATAATTTCGGAACTTCCTTCCATTCAATCCAAACATTTGATTATAGAATGCAACTTTCATAAAGAATAATCCCGATAAATCTATATAAACATAATTATGTTAAAAAATAAATGTCGCCCAAAGAAATAGAAAACATTTTCTCCACACCAAGAAACATAATAAACCAGCTAGAAAAACCAAAACCTAAAATTCAAGTTGATTTTCGTGAAAAGAACTCCTTAATTCCTGCAGAATTAATTGCAAATGGAATTGAAATAGAGATGAAGCATCTTCCAATAGCAGATTATATTGTTAATAATATTGCAGTAGAAAGAAAAACCTACAATGACTTTCTTAACTCCATAATCAACAAGCGCCTTTTAAGGCAAGTTGAAGAGATTAGCCAATTCCCATCTTATTTGCTGATAATAGAGGGCAACAAAGAAGAAATTGCAGAAAGAAATTTTAATAAAAATGCAATTCAAGGCTTTACTCTTTCTCTTTTATTAAAACAAAAAATTCCTGTTCTTTTCACAGAAGATTATGAAGAAACAGCCCAGTACTTGGCAAGATTAGCAAAAAAACAGGTAACCCCTGAACATAGTTTAATGCACAGCAAGAAAGCCTATAATTTAGATGAACAAAAACAAATTATCTTAGAAGGTTTTCCAGGAATAGGCCCTTCAACAGCAAAAAAACTTCTAAAGCATTTTAAATCAATAAAAGAAATCATCAATGCCAGCGATGAGGGTCTAAAAGAGGTTATTGGTAAGAAAGCAGAGATTTTTAAGAAGATTTTGGGATAACATATTTTCCAGTTTCCTTTACATCCAAATAGAATGTTTGCCCATCTCTTACTTTTGGAAGTTCAGATATGCAGTAAAATTGCAATGATAAGTTTGGAAATTCATTTACTATCTGTCTGGAAAGAGAAACCAAATCAGCTAAAACATTTTCAGAGGCATTATAAAATGCTATACCAGTTATACCAAGAGAAGTTTCTTTTACCACACCCCTTCCAGTAAACTTAATTCTTTCAGATGGAAGATTTAATTTGCAAGAAGATATTGTTTTTAATGTATCTCGAATTAACTTCGATTCCAACCCACCTATTTTTTCTGCCATTAAAATATATAAAGTCTGCCCTTATTTTTAAACAAATCTGCAAACAGATATAATGTTTCACAAACAAAAATAATATAAAGCCGGAAAGTCTTCTTTTTAAAATATTTTTTTAGCTATCTCAGTTCAAATTCCTTAATCGTCTTATAAATCGGCCCCTGCCTTGTCAGCTCAGATTTAATCAAAAGAAATTTATCCACATTGCATTTCTGTTTCTTTATTCCTAGTTTTTTAATCTTCTCATGAAAAACATCTTTGTTTTTTAGTTCTTTTACTCTGACAAGTGTAACATGGCTTGTAAATTCCCGGTCATCTTTTTTTATCCCGATTTCGGTGAGTTTATTTTCTATCTCTTGCTGAAGCTTCTTAACTTCTTCTGAAATCAAATCTATCCATATCACTTTCACATAATCTTCGCTTGGGAAAAACCCTATTTTTCCAGTCTCGCAGGAGAATTTAACCATTTTAATCTCACCTAATTTCTTAATCACTTCTTTAACTTTTTCTTCATCAATCTCCCCTAAAAACTTCAGAGTTAAATGCAGATTTTCCTTTTCAACAAAATCCCCCCTTACCAATCCCCCTTCCGAGAGCTTTTCAAATTTGTGAAAAACTTCAGCTCGAACATGTTCAGGAAGCTCAATTGCAATAAAAGTTCTCATTTGTGTTTTACTCTTTTTATTCTTCTATCAGAACTAACCATAGAAGTAAAAGAAAACCCAGATTTATAAATTTTTATGATAAATCTACTTTCACAGCAAATCCAGCATTAATTGAATTGCTAAAACAATAATCGAGATAACAATTAGTATTATTAAGTTTAATCTCCACTTTGAGACCATAATTGAATCTAAGACTGTTCTTAATTTTCTCCTGTCTTCAGAACTAATATCCTCATTTGAATATAATTTTTGCCTTAATTTGTTGTAAATTATAAGATCTCTCCTTTTCTCCTCTATATAATAACGATATGAATAAAACACAATATAAGATATCATAGCTAAATACCAGACGAATTTGCCCCATAAAGCATTCCAGTTATTCACCCATAAAATTACTCTAAGGCCAATAGCCCCAATCAATCCTAACATAAAAAAGATTATTGAAAGAGTATTACTTTTTCTGCCAGTTATACCTTGATAGTTTTCCATTTTATATCATCTCCGCCAAAATCTTAGCCCCGACTCTTGTTGTTTGATTATTAAATTTTTTGTCTTCCTCTGAATTTATTTCCACAATATCAACCGCCTTCAAATTTTTCATTTTTTTTATTCTTTGCATTAAATAAATAAATTGCCTTGATGTCAAGCCCCCTGGCTCAGGATAGCCAGTAGCAGGAGCAAATGCAGGGTCAATAACATCTATATCCAAGGAAAGATAAAGCTTTTTATCTTTTGCAAATTCCATTATAATATCACAACTGTCATCTAAATCCATCAAGAGTTGGTTCATGCCCATAATTCTTATTTTGTTTTTCTTGATAAATTCTATTTCTTTCGCATCAGAATTTCTAACCCCAACAAGAAGAATATTTTCAGCAGGAAATCCCTTTTCAACCAGCGCTCTTAACCACTCTTCATGACTTGGCTCTTCCATTGCAGGCATGCAGTCAGGATGGCTGTCAAAAACAATCAAGCATGGCTCTTCTCCTTCATCACTATTAGAACAATAATCCAAAAAAGCCCTTCCAATAGAAAAGCTGATAGAATGGTCCCCTCCTAAAAAAATAACCTTGTCTTTGCTCCCTAAAGATTCAAGAGCATTTTCATAAATAAGTTCATCCTGCTCTTCCACATTTGAATTATCAACATGAATTTCCTCTAAGTCAAGCAATTTAGCATCAATTGGTTTCCCTTCTTCATTTGAATAAATTTCTTTCAGTTCATCAAGCAAAGCATTTCCTGCATTTCTGCATCCGCTAGTTTTACCAAGTCCATTTATACCGGGAACTTTAATAAGTTGCATCTTTCTATTCATAAAAACCTATTTAAATACCTTTTTCCTTAATTCTATATGAAAAAGAGGGCAAAAGGAGGTGTAAAAATGGCAAAATTAACAGCTTGGCTTGTAACCATTATCGGCGTTTTGTTGTTATTACCTTTACTAGGGGTTCTCCAACTAGGAACGATAGGCAGTGGTGGTACCTTAGACTGGTTAGTAGCAGCGGGCGTTTTAGTAATTGGTATAGGCAAGCTTATGAGAAACTACAAGAAATAAATTTTCTTTTTTTATTTTTTATTTTTTAGATTTATATCTTAGGAAGAATATGTTTAGTTCTAATTCTCATTTTAATAGTGAAACTTTCTTTCATATTCTGGATGGTTAAACCATTCAAGAATAATTGAGATTATTTCAATCTTATTAGGGGTAGTTATAGAATAGACTAATCTCCACCCGTCTGGCAGGTCATATTTCCAGAGATTAGTTATTCCATATTTTTGGATGTACTCTTTAGGGATTAATCTTTTTGGGAGTTGAATACCACAGAAAGCATTTTTTTGAATATCTTTTATAGCCCGAATAACATATTTTTTAATTTCATTATTTTCATCGAGATTCTCGAAATTTTCTTTAAGAGTATCATTTGCGAAGATTACTTTAGAGAGTTTTATTATCCTCATTATACTTTAACCTCTTTTCTATTCCTAAACCTTTTTGCGACCTCTGGGCACCAAATATATCCTATTGTTCCTTTGCTATCTATCGCAATTTTATTTACACTTTGCAAATAGTCCAATATCACTAAATATGTCTGCCACATTACTTTTTTAGGAAGTTTTTTCCAGATTTGTGTCCTGTTAAACTCGCCTGAATATTTATCAATAGTTCTTTCTACCATCAACACTGTTTCTAAAGTAGGGCTTCTTGCAATGGGATTTAATATTTCGTTTTCCATAAGGCATTATATATCAATTGATATATAAATCTTTCTATCAAAAATAAGCACACTATAGAATCATAAACTAGAAATACTATCCTTTAAAATTTATTCTTCAGGCACAAGCGCATAAAAGCTGTAATCTTTTAGCTTGGCAAGCCCTTTAACATCTTCTATCTTAACTTCTTTTATATTTTTCTCAAACTCATAAAATTCCCTTGCATCCCCATTGATTTCTGAAGCAAGCAAACCAACCATCTGCAACTGGCTGTCTTC
>JAHIEH010000002.1 GCA_018901675.1 Nanobdellota archaeon | reverse complement strand
TACCTGCTTCATCCATTATTTGAATATCAACAGCATGATTTCCTTTGCTGAAGGAAACTTTTTTCTCGCAAATGCCGTCTTTCAATCTTGTGCACAAGCTTCTCCATCTTGGGTTTCTGTCATTGTAGTCATAATACTCAATTGAGTCAAAATTTTCCTCGGTAACATTAAAAGTAAAATATATGTACTTACTGTTTTTCCCTGTTCCTTGCGCATAAAAAGAATTATTATTATTCAGAACAGGAGCAGTTGTATCAACATCTAATTTAAGATGCTTAGATTCAACAGAAACATCTGCAATATCTGTAAGAACAGCCCAATAATCTATTTCCTGCCCGTCATAAACTTTTAAGTCAACATAAGTATTGCATGTAAACTTATCATTGCTTGCAGAGCCAGGATTATATGGAGTGCACTCCTCTAAATTTAATTCTACACTTCCATAACCAGCAATAATATTTCCATAATGTAACACTAAAGATTTAGGGTTTGCTTCTTGGAACTGAATTTCAAAATTCCCATCTGCAAATCCTTTTTTTGGCTCTGTCTTTTTTATCTTTGGCTTTTTGGAATCAACAGTGAATATTCTTATTGTTGTGTTCTCATTTCCCAAAACATCAACTGCCTTAAAAGTTATATTATTAATCCCTTCTGCAAAAGACCTTTTGTTGTCATAACCATAGCAGTTTTTGCATACATTTGTCCATCTTCCTCTGCCATTTATATTGTCATAATAATAAATGTCAGATTCTTCATCTACTTCTATATCAAGAAGAATTGACCTTGTATCATAAACTTCATTCTGAACAGGGGAATTAATAATCAGTCCGGGGGACTTCGTGTCAAGTTCAGTGCTTCCATTAAAAACAGTGCAAGTTTGATCTATTTGATTACACATATTATAATTTCCAACATTATAGCACCCATCATGAGAGCTGTCAGACATGCACTTCTCGCATCCATTTTTATTATCACAAGTTGTATCTGGTTTCACACCACACCAATCTATTTTCTGACCATAATCAAAACAAGCCCAGAACTCTGCACTCGCAAAGCTCACACTTATAATTATCAACGAAAATAATACCAATCCTATTATTGCTTTTCTTGTTTCCATTTTTATTTTTTGCTGTTTTAACTATAATCATCACCTCTCCTCCCTTTTTTAGGGAAATAAAAAAATTGAAAAAATAAAATAAAAAATAAATTAATTAGTTTTAGATAGCTTCGCCGTAGAAGTAAATACTTCCTGTGTCGAAGTCACCGTTGCATGGCTCTGGTAGGCTTAACTTGAATGTTAATGCCATTTCACTTCCAGGACTCAATATGTTCCCTCTATAATACCCTATTGGACCATTAGGACCAATTGGTGGTTCTGGTTCAAATCCCGCTTGAATAATTTCTGCCTCATAATACATGCTTCTATCAAAGTGATCTCCAATCTGGATATTTACATATCCTTCAACATCCTTGTTTCTTAATGTAGAAACATCGTATACTCCTTCAAGAACCTTATTTGTCTCTTGAGCTAGGTCATCTTGAGTTGAGTAAGCACCATTTGTTGCATAGTATCTGAAACTACTCAATGCAAGTTGGTTTGTATCAGGGCACATAGCTCCACTTGATGATGAATCATAGAAGTCTGTTCCTGATATAAACATATCAAGCATAACTCCTGATGATGGGTCAGCATCATTTCCAACAAGCATCGTACTTGAATAAGAATCTGTTCCTGGCCTTACATCTGTAAAGTCCATATCCCCTTCAACTGATAACTCAATTTCAGGGTTGAAGAACCAGTATTCATTCTCATCCATTGTTCCAGATAAGCCATCAAGGTCTGTTGCTTCAACAGTTACCCAGTATTCGCCATACATGCTTTCAGAAGTTTCAACAGTCAATGTACATTCATAGTACTGCATCATATCATTATCAAACCCAGTATTAATAATATATTCCTCATCAATTCTTGCATTACATGATGGTAATATCTGGGAAAGACCAATTTCTTGACAGTTTACTTCAATGTCATTTCCTGCTCCTTGTGAGCTTCCAATAGTTGCGAAAACATCCTCTATTTTCTCAACACCATTTTTGTCCATTACAAGAACTTTCCACTGAATTTGTTCACCCTCAAAAGCATAGTTGTTTGCTCTTTCCATCATTTCTTGTTCATCTTTAGAAACTCTACCCCATTCTACAGCATCATCAACAACAACTCTGTTATCGCACATCCAAACTCTTGGAGCAAAATCTTCTGTTACAATGTTTGGAGTTACTCCTGCAGTAGCACTTACAGCTAATACCATAGGCATTATTGACATCACTAGCAAAGCCATTGCCATAATTGACAATAGTTTTTGTTTTTTCATTTTCTTTTTATTTTAACCTCCTTTCAATTCTATAACATGTTATAGTTCGTATAACCATCATTTGAGAAATTGTATGTTTTTGATATTCTCTTTTTATCACCATACTACTTTCAGAGGGTAATTTCTTTAAAAGCATTTTGTCGTCGGATAATATACTTTTTGTAGTTACTCCAAATCAATGAAAGAAGTTTTTGATTTAGTGTAAAGTCCATTCTACAGCTTAATTACAACTTAACATTTGCTCTACCTCTAGTTATGTAGAGATAGTATATTTTTGATGACATACAATCTCAACGAGATTGACAATCCAGAGAGATTGATTAGCAAGACGGGTCAATAGCATAAAATAGATTAAGCTAAGAGTATGCGGGTTAAAGTTAATGTTGAAATCTATTGTTGTTTATCTTTAGAACACAGTCCGAAAAGTAAGTAATGTCCGAGAACTGTTTGAATAAATAAATGTATCTACTTTGAGTGAATTGAGAGAGTTAAGTCTCAAAGAATTAACAATATCTCTTTGCTAAGTCTTTTTAAACTCTCAATAAGTTTATAAATATTAATAATATTACAATATCATGAAAGATAAAGAAAATCTGCTTTCTAAGGAAATAAAGACTTATAATGAAAATAAAGAGGTTCTTCTTAGAGATAGCTCTGGGAAGTTTGTTTTAATAAAAGAAGACAAAGTAATCGGAGTATATGATACAAGAAATGATGCAATAAAAATAGGGATAGATAAGTTTGGAAATGAACCCTTTTTAGTTAAAAAAATATCTGAAATAGATGAGATACAGAATTTTACTTCTAATCTAATTAGGTTGGTAAAATGCCCTCTGTAACTATAAATAACCCAAACCTTGAAGCAGATGGTCCAGTTCTTGAAGTTCAATTTTTAATATCTTCAGAGTTAGAAAAGAAATACAAAAAAGAAAATAATCCTCTTCCAGAACCAGTAACAGTTAAAGCATTAATAGACACTGGTGCTACATCTTGTGTAATACAAGAGGATATCCCAAAAAAACTTAATCTTCAGCCAGTTGGAGAAGTTAATATGTCTACTCCTTCTACAAAAGGATGTAACTGCTTTCAGTATTATATGAGAATGGTTATCCCAAGCCATAATTTAATTTATGAGGGACCATTCATCGCAGCATCATTGGATGGACAAAATATTTCCAGTTTAATCGGAAGAGATGTTTTAAAAGATTCTATACTAATTTATATTGGGAATAAAAACCAATTTACACTTTCTATTTTGTAAAATTGCGGACAATTTAATAAAAAAGCAGAGAAACTACCATATGTCAAAAATAGGTTAATTTCTGTACCTAAAACTAAAAAGAGAGTGCAAGAGTTAAGAAAAATTTGGAAAACATATCAAAAAGAAGGAAACTGGAAAAAGATGGTTAAGGAATTAAATAATTTCCTTATGGAAAAAAGAGTATTCAAAAAGGAAATTGTTGAACCATTGAATAAATCAAAAGTCAAATTAATTACAATAGATTTTATTTCATAGTTTACAAAAGAAGAAAGTGGGATTGTTGAGAACTTTAACAAAAATTAACCTTTTACTTTTCGGACACTATTCGGACAAAAAGAAAACTTTTCGGTTAGTTTGAGATTATTCGGATTGTGTTTTATCTTTAGGAAAGTTTTAAAAACAAATTCCCCTTTAACACTATGTAATTAAAGAGGTTTATTAAAAGAGGAATAAATGGATGGAATTGTTCTTGCAGGGCTTTTAGGCGGTGTAGGCGGATTGACAAGAGGAGTTGTTGGCTTACTGAAAGCTTTATCTTTGCGGAGAAGGATTTTATGGGGCTATTATGTTTTAACAGTTCTTATTGCAGTTATAATCGGAGTATTTACCGGAATAATTTTTGACTTTGACCCGCGCTTATCTTTACTCGCGGGCTATGCAGGAACAGATATTCTTGAAGGAATTTACAAAAGCTTCGCAGTCCAGAAAGTTTATGTTAACACAGCTAAAGCAACTAAAACAAGCAAGAAATAAGATTTAAATATCCCCTTACACTTGATAATACATGCAAAACATTATATCCAATTTTGATGCTATATCTGAAGAGATAATGTCCCAGTATGCAGGAGAGTGGATAGCTGTAGTTGATAATAAAGTAATTGCTCATAGCAAATCTTTTAAAGAAGTTTATAACCTTGCAAAAGAGAATTATCCCCACAAAAAACCTTTAATGGGCAAACTTCCAGAGAACTTCCCAACAGTCTTGTCTGTATATTAAAATGACTTTTTCTTTTAAATACAAGCCAGTAAAATTAAAAACAGGAGAAACACTTTATAGGCCACTAATCCCTATTACATTAGAAGGAGAGGAAAAGATTGATGTTTTAGCTATGCTTGACTCTGGTTCTGATATAACGATTATTCCAGAAGAATTGGCTGAAGTTTTAGGCGTAGAATATAAAAAAGATAACATAATCTATGGTATTTCAAGAGAGCCAGTAGATGCAAAAGAAGGCAAAATTTATGTTAAATTCGGAAAAGGTAATGAGTTTTACAGTTTTGAAATCCCGATTCTCGTTCCAACTGGGAAATTAGACCTGCCAATAATAATAGGAAGAGCAGGGTTCTTCAACCAGTTTAAAATTATTTTTATTGAATCAGAGAGAAGAATAGAATTTAAAAGGTTAGAACCCTTTCAGATAAAATATAATTAAAAGAGGAAAGATATCTTCATTTTAAAAACAAATTAAAATGCCCCTAGCAAACTCTAAACTCGTAGAATTTATCAAAGAAGCAAGAAAACGAGGCTTTGATGATTACCAGATAAAAGAGCCGTTATTGAAACATGGCTGGCCTATTGATGAAATTGAAAAAGCATTTGCTTCTATAAAAACAAAAAGAGAAGGCAAATACAAGTTCAAAAACAAAATTTCAATTTTTCTTGACAATGAGCTGTTAAAGATTATAGAAAAAAGGGCAGGCAAAAACATGTTCACATTGCCGGAGCAGATTGAAGACATTTTAAGAAGAAGCTGCATAAACGCAAAAAAAGTTAAGAGCCAGGAAGAAAAATTAGATGATATGCTTGTTTCTCTGTTTTCAAGAAAGAGATAAATCTATGCATCTCTTCTGCTATTCCCAACAAAGCAGAAATCACTTAATTAAACACTCCTTTTTCTAAACTGCCTTTAACTAAATTCCAATCTAATTTTATTAACTGTTGGACAGCAGGATTGTCGGTATTCAGCTTGTATAAATCAGATTTTCCAACCCTTCTTGTTTTTATTACTATATTGTTTCTCACTAACTTATCCCATAAAGTTTGCAATGTAGAATAGCTTACCCCTGAATTTTTTGCTATCTCTGTCATAGGATAATCAAACAACTGAAAGGCTATTAGAAAATCTAAAACTTTCATTATAGGGTTGCTTCCAAATACCTGTACAAATACTGATTCGTTTTCCATATTAACTTTATTATTATAATATTTATAAATGTTTCTTTTTATGTTTTTATATTTCAATATTAGAAACATTTAAATATTCAAATTTTTTATTGTTATAATGGAGTTTGAAGATGAAGACAAAATAAAAGCAACCATTCTCTATCATTTAAGAAGAAAAAAAGTTATTGGAGGGGTTCACACACCTTTTGACACTCTAAAAAGAGGTTTTCCTTCTCATTTAGGAAAAGAAGTAAATAAAACTGCTGAAAAACTAATCAAACAAGGATTTATTCTAACTAAACCAGCTCCTTACGGGTTGCAAGTTTCTTTGAATAAAAATAAATTAAAAGAGATTGAAAAATTGATTAAAAAAGTGTTGGGGATAAATTTTGGATAAAAGGTTTAATAATTTTTCCACAGCACCAACTTCCCTTCTTTGTCTCTTAAAAACATAGTATCCCCTGTCTGCGTCCAAACATAAGTTTCACCCTGCCAATAAAGATTTGTTTCATTGTTTGTTCCTTTTCCAACTTTTATTATAACTTCTCTGCCTGCGGGTAAATTAAAACCAGAAAAAATAAACTTTTTCCTTCCTTCATCCTTAATGTTCCATCCATTTAAAGAACAATCAAATGAACATTTATTATGAAGAATGATAATCTCTTTCTTAGAATCAAATTGTTTTAATTCAATGCAATCCGCGCATTTATCTGCTGATTTCTCGCATAAATTCTTATTGCTCTCTACACATTCCTGCCATGCCTCTTGAAAGGTTTTATAATACCTGTCTTTCCCCGAAGGAAAATAAAAATTAGCAAAGCCATTCTCAACAAGTTTTAAATTTGCATTTTCTCTATTTATATAAACGTACCTCAACAATCTTTTGTATAAGTCCTTATCCTCCTTGCCTTTTTCCATCTCAATACTGCGGTTAGCATTAACAATTAACTCTTCAAGAAACCTTTTTGCCTCTGCAAAATAAAACTCTCCTTTTTCAGGTGTGTTAATTCCAAGCAAACGAACGCTCTCGTTTTTATTAACAATCACAGTGTCGCCATCAACAACTCTTTCAACAACAGCTTTTTCCCTGCTGAAAAATATCCCCTTAAGGAAATTATCAAGAAAAGAATAATTAATCGCAAATAACAAAAAGATTAAAAGAATAAGAAAAGCAACTTGATTTCTCTTTTTTAGATTCATTAAATAAATACTGCTTGATGATTAATAAACTATTCTGGCTTCTTATTAATTAAATATGCTGGAGAAAGCTCAGAAAATTAGAAATTTACGGCACAGTAAATTTCACATTATCTAGGGAGATGGCTTCAAGAACCTTGAAGTATTGGTTCTTGATAGTGCTCAAGAATCTGAATCTATGAAGATTCTTGACATCTAAGGAAGAACCGTTAGGTTCTGCTTATATGCGGGAGAAAGGATTCGAACCTTCGCAGGCACTAAGCCACAGGATTTCTTACCAATCATTATCACCTATATGAATGGTACAAACTTAAGTCTTAAGTCCTGCCTATTTGACCACTCTAGCACTCCCGCATCAATTTTTTAATAGAATTAGGCTTAAAAAACTTATCTTTCTGCAAGAGTTTTCAATCTTTCTTTTAATTTTGTTCGTGATTTACAATAACCTAACTTTTTAAAGATTAACCACTTTGTATAATGTTTGGGATTCTTAAAACCGATATTATCAATAAAATATCTAATATCAGATCTTCTATAAATCAAAACAGTATAAACTGGATTTTTATCTTTTTTGCCTTTATAAGGTTTTTTCATGATGGGATGTAATCCTAGGCTTTTCAGTAATACAAAAACATCTTTTACTAATCCTTTCGAGACTGTTCCTAATTTTATTGTGGGGACATTATTTATTGGATTTTTACAGCTTCTATTTCTATCAAAATAAAGGCACCCATCAGTATCAAAAAGCCCCCTTAGAAATCTTAATGATAACTTTTTATTGTTTAGTATTAGTTTGGGTATTCTAATATCTATCTTATGCCCCGGGAAAATTCCAAATTGTTCAAAGAATTTGGTTAATTTTTTATCAAATATATAAAAACCATAAATTCCTACTTTCGGATGTTCCTTATAATTAACTTTCTTTCCAAATAAGGGAATCATTATCTTCTTATTGAAGAGAGGACCAACCCATTGATTATGATACTCTTTTTCTTCGGTTAAATCCCCCCCAAGATAATATTCAGAATATCTCTTATTTTGGCTTATACACCCATCTCCAATATGAATCCCTATAATTTCAGATAAGTCCCCATCTATTTTCATATACATGGGCTGTTTTTAAGATATATAAATCTTCTTTGAGAAAAGATTATCTATAGTCAACGACATTGGCAATTCCTCAAATATGTCTTTCACTATACATTCAAAAGAACCCTATTTCTTAGTTAATCTAACTCCAAGTTCTTCAAGCCTTTTCACATGCGCCTGCATTATTGATTCGATAATCTGAATCATCTTGACAAATTCATTTCTCTCATTGACTAATGTGTTCAGCGTTCCTTTATGAAACCCAATTTCTTCTTCTTTTGAGATTTGATTTTCTAGATTTTCCTTCAATTTGTTTTCTATGTTTTCTTTATCCACTACCATAATAAAACGAAAAAAAGTGCCTTAATAAACTTTTTTGAATGTGTAAAAGCCTCTGTTGGGAGTTGAACCCAAAACCTTCTGCTTACGAAGCAGATGCTCTGCCAATTGAGCTACAGAGGCTTAATTGTTTTTGTCTGTAGCTCCTCTTAAAAGGAAAGTTGATGGTTAAGGAAACTTTGGTGTCCTTACCTGAGCTACAGAGGCTTTATGTTTATCGCCTATCAATTGTAACTTTACTCGCCATAAAACATATATACTTCATAGTTTTTAAAATATCGGGAGGTAAAGCAATAAATGAGAAAGATTTACAT
>JAHIEH010000028.1 GCA_018901675.1 Nanobdellota archaeon | reverse complement strand
CTCATATATACCATTTTACCTCTTTATTTTGTCGATGACAAAATATTTAATTTAGTTATATTATCGACGACAAACTACTATTTATATTTTACTAATTATGGGACAGCCTGTTTAGGATAAACAACCCTCTATATAGTGAGCTTGTGAGTAGGGGATTCAGCAGTCAGATTTTGGTATTGCCCATATTTAACAAAGATTATAAAGTATTGAAGATTATTAATAATAAGATGGCTAAAGTCCATAAATTCATCTTCTGGACACCGAGGATATTGGCTATTGTGTTTATACTGTTCTTAGCTATGTTTTCTTTAGATATTTTTGAAGGAAATTATGGATTCTGGGGAACAATTCTGGGATTATTTATGCATAATATCCCCGTAATGATTTTGCTAATCGTCCTGATAATTTCATGGAAGCACGAGATTGTTGGGGGGATTTCTTTTATCCTCGCAGGATTTTTGTATATTGTGATGATTTTGAGGAATGCTATTTCCACAGGTTTTGAATGGTATTATCTATCATGGGCTGTGCAAATATCTGGAATTGCATTTTTCATAGGAATTTTATTTTTGATAGGGTGGTTTAAAAAGAATAAATCAGGAAGAAACATCAGGCTGAATAAACATCAAAAAAACCCTCTCGTTTACCGCATCTTAAAAGGTGCGGTTTGTTCGTTGGGTTTTTAGGATGCTCAAAATTGCATTCATCTGTACATTAAAACTTCGGAAATGTGAATTTCCGAGAGTGCTCAAGAATGCATAAAAGGCAAGAACATTCTTGACATGTGCAGTTTTCTGCATCGGCAATTTTGACATAAAATAAAAAGAGCTCGTTAGAAAAGATAACCTTTTTAACAAATTATTTTACACCTATTTTGCAAACTAATAGAAAGTTATTCTCTCCATTTGCTAATTGTTGGTTTAGCAGTCTGGATAAACTCTATTATTTCCGATTTAAGATAATAAATCTTCTTTTTGCCTATTATCTTTTTACGACTGATATTTTTCCCTATTAATGTGTGTTCATGAGGGGGATGTTTTTGGCCTAAAACATATAATAATTGTTTTGTAGAAAGATACTCTCCTTCGCAATCTTGCGCTCTCTGAAGCGCTTCAGCTCTTATTCCTTCTGTATCATAAGAAGAAAAGTTTAGTCGTAGTTTTTCGGGATAATTTCTTCTTATTTTCGGATCTATTTCTCTATTTCTATCTGTATTAAGTTTTGGGATTTCAAGTTGATCTTGTAGTGATGTCTCATTTAATGGATGTGTCTTGAAGTATTGAAGAATAGGAGAATCTATTTGCATTATTTTATGTGTTAAGTTCGCATCTTTAAATCCATTTGGCTGGAGACTTTCTAGTTTATTAACTAAATGATTACAAAAAATTTCTTTTTCATCATTAGTACAATTTTTTTGGGCGATAGTATAGCATATAAATCCATTTATTAAATCATAATCTGAAGAAAATTTCATATTTATTTCATTCCCTTCATATATAACCCCTCTATTATCTTTGTTTGTTTGTAACCCAATACTTATGTTTTCTTGCGTAAGAATATCTCCCAGTTTATCCTCTAAACTTTTGGTTAAACCACCTGTGTTTTTTTCTTTAGTAGGGGTAAGCAAATTATACTCTTTTCCTTCTAATGTAAAATAAGAAAAAATATTCTTTTTGGTGAAAGTAATTGGTGAGGGAAGCTCTAGATTCTCTTCAATTAATTTATAAGCTTTAAGTATAAGATTAAATTTCTTTATTTCATCTTGGCTCAGTCCATCTAAAGAAACTCTCTCTTGTAAAATTTGATAATCTGCTTCAAGCTGTGATAGTATCTCCATAGAAGCGTTTCGGTAGTAATCTTCTTCAATATTCATTATTTGCTGTTGATATATTTCTGATTGTTCCTGAACTAATTTTTGATACTTTATCTTCACTTTTTCAATTTCTTTTTGCTGTTTTAAGTCTATCTTTTTGGATTGTTTATTCATCTCTCTTATCACTTTTCTAGACTGGGTTTCGCAAGCATTCTTTAAATTTTCTAGGTCTATCATAAGTTTTTTTATTAAAGAGTATATTTAAACCTTTCTATTTGTTACTACTAAATAATAACTTATATACTCCTTAAATTTTATAAGCTTCATATTTCTTGTATTCTCTATGAAGAGTAGGGTGATGCTATTAGCCAATAAAATTGTAAAACAACTTATTCCTTATTGCAAAAAAATACAAACTGCTGGAAGCATTAGAAGAAAAGAAAAAAATCCGAGGGATATTGACATTGTTCTAATTCCGAAGGATAGGCTAAAACTGGAGGATTGTATGGAAAAACTTGGAAGTAAAGTTCAGGGAGGAGAGAAAGAATCAATATGGAAAGTTCAGGGAGTGAAGGTTGAACTTTATTATACTACTGGAGAAAATTGGGGTGCAACTTTGCTTGCATATTCTAGCAGAAAAGGCGCAGGAATAGGATTAAGAATAATTGCGAGGTTAAATGGATTTAAATTAAATCAGTACGGATTATGGAGAAAAGGAGAAATGGTTGCAGGCAGGACAGAAGAAGAAATTTATAAGGCGTTAGGAAGAGAGTATAAAAAACCAGAGAATAGATAATTAAAATGAAAATCCATGTTAAAGTTAAGCCAAGTTCAGGAAAGCAGGAGATTATTAAAGAGGAGGAAGGATATATTATTAAGTTAAAGTCAGTTCCAAAAGATGGCAAGGCTAACATTGAATTAATCAAGTTATTAAAAAAACATTTTGGTAAAGAGGTTATAATAACTTCGGGTTTTACTTCAAGAAAAAAGATAATTGAAATTGTGGATTAACTTTAATTTAATCAAATATGCCCCGGGCATAATGTTTTAATTTGTATTTCTTCAAGCTTTTCAATACTCTGGTTTAAATCTTTTTTCGAACTTTCGGGAAAGTCAGTTCTTCCTACCCCCTTATGAAAAAGAGTATCTCCTGAAAAAAGAATTTGCTCTCTTGGCATATACAGACAAATACTTCCCGGAGTATGTCCCGGAGTTTTTATTATTTCCAGTCCCTTTATTGGCATTTTCTGGATGTCTAGGATATTATCTTTAGTTCGGTGGTCTTTTTGAAAATCATTATTATCCCCATATACTTTCGCATTGGGAAATAGGTTTATGTTTTCGATATGGTCAAAATGATTGTGTGTAAGGAGAATTATGTTTATATTCTCAGGTTTAATTTTGAGTTTTTTTAAGTCGTCTAAAATCTCCTGTTTGTTTGTAGAGGTGCTTGTGTCGATTAGGATATTTTCCCCATTTAATTTTAATACATATACACAGGAACCAAACATAGAAAAAGAAAACTGCCAAAGGTTTTCTGTTATTGGTTTAATCATAACAGATGATATCCAAACCCATATAAATGTCTTTTCTTTTTACCTATTATGAGGTATGAACATGCTCCGGATTTGCAGGCAATTGCAGATGAAATTTCTAAACTGCTTTTTCCACATATAAGGACGTGGAGAGTTAAGTGTTTTAGAGGTTATGGAAGCAGTAGCAGAGGGACAATTGCGAGATGTCATGCTCTTGGCAAATTAATGCAGAAAGCCCTTGAAACACCGCCGGTTTATGCTCTGGAATTCTTGTCTGAAAGGTTTGACAAAATGCCAGAAGAGGAGAAAATAAAGGTTATAATCCATGAATTAATGCACATTCCTAAGGCATTTGGGGGCGGATTTAAACACCATGATTTTGTCACAGACCGAAATGTGAATATCTTTTATAAAGAATATCAAAAAAGGAAAAATCAAAAAAACCCCCTCGTAGGGTTTTTAGGATGATCCAAAATTGAGAACAATTTATGGACATGAAAATAAATTTAAGATATAGGGGGAAAATACTTCCAGTCAATGATGTGAAACTGGTTAGAGGCGTTAAAAAGGCGATTGGGCTTATGTTTAAACGACAGGGAAAAGCTCAAGCTCTCCTGTTTTCTTTCAAAAAACCAACAAAAATGGCAATACATTCCTTGTTTGTGTTTTTTCCTTTCGTCGCTGTTTGGGCTGATGTGAGGGGGGAAGTCCAAGAGGTTAAAATTGTTAAACCTTTTACATTAACAATTATTCCTAAAGAACCATTTTATCGTCTATTAGAGATACCCTTTAATAGTGAATATAAAAAAATTATTCAAATTCTCGTCGGTACAGAAAGGTTTAAATATGTTTCTTACTTAAAATAATTATAAATTATAAAAAGGAGGTGTAAAAATGGGAAAAGTTCTTGTAAAAAACGTTATAAAGAGGCAGAAAGGTTATCTTTATTATGTAGACGGAAAAGGAAATGTCTGCGAAGCAAAGATGGCTAGAGGCGGAAAAAAGAAAAAAAAGAAAGTAGTAAAGAAAAAGAAAAGATAACTGTTAATTTTATTTTTTATTTTTTTTTTAATTATGTTTTTACCACAATTTATTTAAACTTGTAAATTGTAAATATTTTATGGTGAATGAAGATAATTCATTGTATGAGCGTAGATTTCTTGCTTTTTTTAGGTTAAAAGAGGATATAGAAGAAGGTAGATTTCAAAATCCTGCTCCTGATATTAATCTGGATGTGGAATATCCTAAAATTATTCGTAGAAGAATCCCATTTAGAAATGATGATGCTCTTGAATTTCTTAAAAAATTAGATGAATCAAGGAAAAAAGCATTGGAAACGAATTTTATGGTTGGTTATGCAATGCCATAATTTATTTAAACTTGCAGATTATGGATATTTTATGATATTCAAAGATGAATCCCCCTCGGAGGAAACCAGGAACCATATAAAATCTCTTGGATTAGCAGAATTCTTGAAAGTTTATTTTTTGATTAGTCGCAAAAATGAAATTAATTTTAAAAGAATCAATGGGTATAATTCAAAGGAAGACATGGATAACAAGCAGGGGATTAAAATTAGGACTAGTTCACTAGAAAAAAAATCCTTTTGTTCGGATGCAGGAGTAAAAGTAGGATTGATTAAACCAAAAAGTGGCAAGGGCTCCTTCATCGTGGTGGACAAGCATTTAGTTAGAGGTAAGTATGAAATTATTTATGAATTAGACAGAGTTATAACAGAAGGTAATGAGATAACTTCCTTCTACTCATATGGCAACATAGGCCTGAAAGACTCACTTAGTAGGTATTTTGACTCACTTGATAAGTTTGAAAAAAGGGCAAGAAAGGTTAATTTTATGGTTGGATAATTTTTGATTAACTTTAAAATCTTCTTTTTCTTAAGTGAGTTATGAAAGCAGTGGTTTTGTGCGCGGGTTATGCAACAAGATTGTACCCTTTAACTGAAGAGAAACCAAAAGCACTTTTGCTTGTAAAGGGAAAGCCAATTCTTAGCTATATAGTAGAAAAGCTAAATAGGATTGAAGGCATAGATAATATTTTTATCGTAAGCAATGACAGATTTTATACTCATTTTAAACTATGGCTTGAGAAACAGGATGAAACTACAAAAAATAAAACAAAAATAGTTAATGACGAAACTACAGGCAATGAGAACAGGTTAGGGGCGATTGGAGATTTGAGGTTAATTATCCAAAAGGAAAATATAGATGATGATATTTTAGTTGTTTTGGGAGATAATCTTTTTGATGCAAATTTAAATGAGATGGCTGATTTCTTTAAAAAAATCCGTGAAACAACTGTTGGGGTTTATGATGTCAAAAAATTTGAGGAAGCAAAAAAATTTGGAATTGTTAAGATTGAAAACGGGAAAATAATTTCATTTGAAGAAAAGCCAGAAAACCCGAAATCAACACTCTCTTCTATGGGAATTTATATCTACACCCAGAGCGATTTAGGGAAGATTAAAGAGTATATGAAAACAGATAATTCCAAAGATGGACCCGGACATTTAGTTAAGTATTTAATGTCTATCAAAGATGTTTATGCATTTCAGTTTAGAGAAAGATGGTTTGATATTGGGAGCAAAGAGAGTTACGAAGAGGTGAATAGGATTTGGTAAAATGGCAATAATACTTGGTATTGAAAGCACTGCACACACTTTTGGAGTTGGTGTTGTGAAAGATGGAAAGATTTTGGCAAATGTTAAAAAAAGTTATACGACTGAAAGCGGTGGCATAGTTCCTCTGGATGCTGCGAAGCATCATCGTGAGAATAAGTATGATATTTATGCCCAAGCTTTGGACAAAGCAGGGTTTGTTGGCAAAGAAGAAAAAATTGATGCAATTGCTTTTTCTCAGGGACCTGGAATTCCTCCATGTTTGCTTGAGGGGTTAAGGTTTGCGAAGGAGATTGCTGAAAAATTGAAAAAGCCATTAATTCCTGTTAATCACTGCATAGCACATCTTGAGATAGGAAAAATTACCGGGAGTAAGGATCCTGTTATGCTTTATACTTCTGGAGCAAACACGCAGATTATTGCTTATGCAAGCGGCAAGTACAGAATTTTTGGAGAAACTCTTGATTTAGGTGTTGGAAATTTTATCGACACTTTTGCGAGGCATGCGGGAATTGGTTTTCCCGGGGGGCCCGCAATTGCAAAACTTGCAGAAGAATCAGAAAAAATATATATTGAACTTCCCTATACTGTTAAGGGGATGGATATTGCTCTTTCTGGAATGCTTACTAATTTGCAACAAAAGCTTGAATCAGGAAAATACCTGCTTAAGGATTTGGCTTATTCTCTACAGGAGACTGTTTTTGCAATGCTTGTCGAAGCTAGCGAAAGAGCTTTGGCTCATACAGGAAAAAAAGAATTGCTTTTAGGGGGCGGGGTTGCATGCAATCAAAGATTGCAGGAAATGTGCAAGATTATGTGTAAGGAGAGAAAAGAAAAAGTTAAGTTTTTCGTTCCTCCAAACGAATTGCTTGTTGATAACGGCGCGATGATTGCATTTCTTGGTGAAATAATGTTCAAAGAAGGAATAAAATTTTCTGGAAAAAAGGCAGAAGCATTGGATATTAAATCAAAGGAAAGAAGTGATGGTGTGGAAGTTAGTTGGAAATAGAATACCTAAAATATTCTTTACACAAAAACATTTATAAACCACTTTTTGCCTTAATATTTATCCGATTAAGAAATTAAAAATTTCTAATCGAATTTTTTGATGTGTATTCATCAACTATGGCTAAAAATCCGATGAACTAAATGTGAGGATGTTATCTAATCCTCTACAAATTAAATCAAACTTAAACAAAATGGATGCTTACAACTTAATTGAAAAGGCAAGAAAAACAGGAAAGATAGAGAAAGGAACAAACGAAGTTACTAAAGCTATTGAAAGAGGAACTGCTAAATTTGTAGTGTATGCTTCTGATGTGGAACCAAAAGAGATAGTCCAGCACCTTCCTTTTTTATGCAATGAAAAAAATATTCCATATCAGGAAGTTGACAGCAAGAAAAAACTTGGAATTGCTACGGGGATACAAGTAAGTGCTTCTGCTGTTGTAGTGATTGAGTCTGGAGAAGCTGAAAAAGAAATTAATTCTTTAAAGAAATAAAAATGGCAAAAGACCAAAAACAAAAGGAAGTAAAAACTGCTGGCACTGGGAGAAGTGATAAGATTGTAGGCGAGGCTGTTCCTGCTATTGTTGAAGAGGTTATAGGAAGGACAGGATTTAGAGGGGAGATCACACAGGTTAAATGTAATATTCTTGCAGGCAGAGATGAGGGAAGGTCGATGAGAAGAAATGTTAAAGGTCCAGTAAGAGTTGGAGATACTTTAATGTTGAGAGAAACAGAGATTGAAGCAAGAAGAATCAGGAGTTCTGTAAGCAAGGGAGTTTATACTTAAGATGAGAATAAAATACCATCTGGATACAATAGAATATTTAGTTGATGAAATTAAAATAGACTGTACAAGAGTAGGAATTAAAAATGCCTAAATGTTCATACTGTGGAAAAGAGTATAAGACTCCAAGAGGGCTTACTCTTATTATGAATGATGGAAATATTAAGTATTTGTGCTCATCAAAGTGCAGGAAAAACATGCTGATGAAAAGAAGGAAAGTGAAGTGGATTAAAAAGAAAGAGAAAGAAGTTAGTAATAAAAAAGAGACAGGTGAAATAGAAAACAAAAAAGAATAAAAACAACATCTTGCCTTATTAAGCCGTATAGAGCTTAAATTTGAGGGGCAAGCTTTTTAAATAATCTTTGATTTATTAGTGTATTAATCAGGGATTTTCTTGAGAAAATTCCAGTTAAAAACAAAATGCCTATTGACAAAAACCGAAAATTAAAATTTAACAATTATAAAAAATGGCAGATAAAGAAAATACAGAAATCATTGATTTCTGTCCTTACAAAACAAGAAGTTTTGAAAGCAGGAAATTTTCTAACCTTCCATTTTAAAACAAAACATAAAATAAAATGGTAGATAAAAAAGAATACAATGCAGAGAGCATTAAGGTTTTAGAAGGATTAGAGGGAGTTCGCAAACGCCCAAGTATGTATATAGGCAGTACTGGTAAGGAGGGTTTGCATCATCTTGTTTATGAAGCAGTGGATAACTCAGTTGATGAAGCTCTTGCAGGGTTCTGCAAAACAATAAAAGTGATTCTCGAAAAAGACGGTTCTGCAATAATAGAAGATGACGGCAGGGGAATTCCTGTTGATTTGCATCCACAGCTTAAAGTTCCAGCTGTTCAGGTTGCTTTAACCAAATTGCATGCAGGGGGGAAATTTGACAAAAAGTCTTATATGATTTCAGGAGGTTTGCATGGAGTTGGAATAAGTGTGGTAAATGCTTTATCAAAAAAGTTGATTGTTGAAGTAAAAAGGGACGGGAAAATTTACCGGCAGGAGTATTCACGCGGAGAGCCAAAAACAAAACTAGAAGTGGTAGGAAAATGCAAAGAAGATGAAACCGGAACAAAAGTTACATTCTGGCCAGACCCTGAAATTTTTTCAACATTAAATTTTGATTATAGTGTTCTCGAAACAAGGTTCAGAGAAATAGCTTTTTTGAATTCAGGATTGAAAATTCTGCTTAATGATGAGAATAAAGAAAAGAAAAAAGAGTTTTTTTCTTCAGGAGGATTGATAGAGTTTGTAAAATGGCTGAATGAGAAAAAAGAAGCACTGCACAAGCCTATTTATTTTAAGAGAGAGACAGATAATACCGTCATTGAAATTGCAATCCAGTACAACTCTGGATATAATGAAAATCTTTTTGGTTTTGTTAACACAATAAACACGGTTGAAGGCGGGACGCATATTTCTGGGTTTAAAACAGCATTAACAAGAGTTATTAATGATTATGCAAAGAAAAAAGGAATGCTTAAGGATGAAGCTTTGTCAGGAGATGATGTTCGAGAAGGATTAACCGCGATAGTAAGCATAAAAATTCCTGAGCCGCAGTTTGAAGGGCAGACAAAAACAAAACTCGGCAATTCAGAAATTAAGGGTTTTGTGGATTCAATAGTTACAAGCGCTCTTTCCGAATTTTTTGAAGAGAATCCTGCTGTTGCGAAAAGAATTGCAGACAAATCTTTAAGCGCTGCAAAAGCAAGGCTTGCTGCAAAAAAAGCAAAAGACTTGGTAAGAAGAAAAAACGCGTTTTCACTCGGAGGTTTGCCAGGAAAATTAGCAGATTGCTCAAGCAAAGATACAGAAAAAAGCGAGTTGTATATTGTAGAAGGAGAAAGTGCCGCAGGTTGTTTTTCAGGAGAAACGAAGATTGCTTTAACAGATGGAAGAAGTTTGTCTTTTATTGAGCTGATAAAAGAACAAGAAGACGGAAAAGAAAATTTCTGTTACACAATAAAAAACGATGGTAGTATTGGAATTGAGAAAATTGAAAACCCAAGAAAAACAAAAGAAAATGCAGAGATTGTGAAAATTGTATTAGATAATAATGAAGAAATAATATGCACCCCCAATCATAAATTTATGTTAAGAGATGGAAATTATAAAGAAGCTAAAGATTTGACAAAAGAGAATTCATTGATGCCTTTTCATAGAAGAATATCAAGAATTGGAGGAAGAATAACTATTGATGGATACGAAATGGTTTGGGACCAGAACAAAACTTGGATTTTTACCCATTTATTAGCAGATGAATATAATCTAAAAAATAGAAATTACACAAGTGAGCAAGGAGATGTTAGGCATCATATTAACTTTAATAAATTAAACAATAACCCCTTAAATATTATAAGAATTCCAAAAGAAGAGCATTTGGTTCTTCATACAGAAAATTTGGATAAAACTCTCCATAGTCAAGAGTCAAAAGATAAGGCAAGGTTAGCGCATCACACAGAAAAATATAAACAAAAAATAAAAGAATGGGCAAATCGACTAGATGTAAGAAAAATAATGTCTGAAAATTCTAAAAAATTATGGCAAAATCAAGAATATAAAGAATCTATGGTTAAAAAATTCAAGGAATTCTATAACTCAAACAAAGAGTATAGAGAAATGAATAATAAAAATCTTAACAAACAACAAAAGAAATATTGGGCAAATGAAGAAAATAGGAAAAAAGCTGCCAAAAAAGTTAAAAAATTCTTTGAAGATAATCCAGATGCAAGGCAATATCTTTCAAATCTAGCCAAAGAGCAATGGATAGATGAAACTTTAATTTTATGGAGAAGGCAAAAAACAAAAGAGCAGTGGACACCAGAATTCAGAGGAAAAAGATATTTGACATATAATAAAACTTATTATAACAAGACAATCAAATTAATGAAAAGAATTATAGAAAACAATGGAAATTTAGAAAATTTTGATAAGATAAGAATAGAAAATAATGATAAAACAATTCTTAGTATGAAAACTTTCTGTCAGAGATTTTTTAATAATGATTCAGGAAAGATGTTAGAAACCATAAAAAATTACAACCACAAAATAAAAAGAATTGAGTGGCTGTCTAATAAAATCGATGTTTATGATATAGAAATTCCAGAAACACACAACTTTGCACTCGCTTCTGGAATTTTTGTGCATAATAGTTCAAAGCAGGCAAGAGACAAAGAGTTTCAGGCGATTTTGCCGTTAAAAGGAAAAATTCTTAATGTTGAAAAAGCCTCTCCTGTAAAGGCGTTATCCAGCGAAGAAATTGCTAATTTAATAACTGCAATTGGAACAGGGGTTGGAGAAAGTTTCAATATCGAAAAACTTAGGTATGGAAAGGTGATAATAATGACTGATGCTGATGTTGACGGAAGCCATATCAAGACTTTGTTATTAACTTTCTTTTTCAGGTTTATGCCCCAGATTATAGAGAATGGGAATGTGCATGTTGCTGTTCCGCCATTGTATAAAGTAAGAAAAAAAGAAGATTATTATGTTTATTCTGATGAAGAGCTGAAAAAACTTGCAGACAAACTCGGGAATGTTTTGATAACGAGGTTTAAAGGATTGGGTGAAATGAATCCGCAGCAATTGTGGGAAACAACAATGGATCCTAACACAAGAACTCTTAAAAAAATAACAATAGAAGATGCTGTTGAAGCTGACAGAATTTTTAGGGTTTTGATGGGGGATGATGTTGCTTCAAGAAGGGCTTTTATTTCAGAAAATGCAAAGGAGGCTAATTTGGATGTTTAAGATGAAATATATAATAATTAAAACAACATTTGCAAAAAAAGAAGAAGCAGAAGAAGTAGCTAAAAAGATAATAGATAGCAATTTGGCTGCTTGCATCCAGATTTCAGAAGTTGAAAGTTATTACCGATGGAATAATAAAATAGAAAAATCAAATGAATATAAAGTTGAGATTAAAACTGTTGAGAAAAATTATGGGAAGATTGAAGAGTTAATTACTGAAAATCATAACTATGAAATTCCTGAAATAGTTGCGTATAAATTAAGCAATGGAAGTAAAAAATATTTTGAGTGGATTAAAAAAGAGGTTAAATAGTCATGTCAAAGGAAACTAAGCTAAAAACACCTGAATGGATTTTGGGAGGATTTGACTCTGAAGCAGAGTATAACAAATCAAAAGGTATTGGAGAGAAGAAGAAAGAGAAAGGAAAAACATTCAAAATAAGAGTATGTCCTGAATGCAACAGCGATGAAGTGAATGTTGTGCTTGGTGAAGAGGAAGGAAAGAGCAGAGGAGAGTGGGAGTGTAGAAAATGCGATTGGGTTGGAAAGGAGATTAAAGAAGAAGAATTAAGCGAGGATGAATTTATGAAATACTTAGATGAGCAGGACAAAAAAATGGAAAATGCCGGAGGCAAGAAATAAAAATGGAAGAAGAAACAGAAGAAATTGATGTTATTGAAATTGTTTTGAATGATAAAGAGATAAGTGAGCTTGCTGGAAAACTTGAAGAACTTAAAGAAACAAAAAAACCAGTTAGTTTTATGATTGATGAAGATAATGAATTAATGATTCATCATGAAGATGAAGAAGGAGAAGAAGAAAATGGCAGAATTTAAAGATTTTCAAAAATTAGATATAAGAGTAGGAAAGATAATTGAAATAGAGGATTTTCCAGAAGCTAAAAATCCTTCTTATAAATTAAAAATTGATTTTGGAAAAGAAATTGGGATTAAAAAATCATCTGTTCAAGTTGTTAAAAATTACAAAAAAAGTGATTTGAAAGGAAAATTAGTATTAGCAGTTATTAACTTCCCACCAAAACAGATTGGTAATTTTATATCAGAAGTTTTAACATTAGGGGTTCCGAAGGACAACTTGAATGATGTTATACTAATTAAACCAGATAAAGATGTTCCAATTGGGGGTGGATTATATTAAGATGCCTGAAGAAAATAACAATAAAAAACCGGAAAAGGAAAATGAGAAAGGTGTGATAAATGCAGAAATAACAGAAGAAATGAAAAAAGCATATATAGATTATGCAATGTCTGTTATCGTGGCGAGGGCACTGCCTTCTGTTGAAGATGGGCTTAAACCTGTGCATAGAAGAATTCTTTATGCAATGCAGGAATTAGGATTGAAGCCAGGAACCCAGACAAGAAAATGCGCGAGAATTGTGGGAGATGTTCTTGGTAAATTTCATCCTCATGGAGATATGGCAGTTTATGATGCTTTGGTAAGAATGGCTCAGGATTTTTCATTGAGATATCCTTTAGTTATAGGGCAGGGAAATTTTGGTTCAATAGATAATGATCCTCCTGCAGCATCAAGGTATACTGAAGCAAAGCTTTCACATATTGCTATGGAAAGTTTAGAAGATTTGGATAAAGAAACTGTAAAGTTTGCCCCTAATTTTGATAATACTCTAAAGGAGCCAGAGTTATTGCCTGCAAAAATTCCCAATTTATTGATAAATGGAGCAAGCGGAATTGCAGTTGGAATGGCAACTAATATCCCCCCTCATAATTTAACTGAAGTCTGTGATGCCGTAATAAGATACATAGAAAATCCTGATGTAACCATTGAGAAACTTGCGGATATTATCCAAGGGCCGGATTTTCCAACAGGTGGCTCTATTTCAGGGAATATTCTGGAGATGTATAAAACAGGAAAGGGGAAAATAATTGTTAGAGGAAAGGTGAATATTGAAGAAAAAAAAGGGAGAGAGAATATAATTATAACTGAAATTCCTTATATGCTCAACAAATCTGATTTAGTGAGTTCAATAGCGAAACTTGTCCAGGACAAGAAGCTTAGTGAGATTTCTGATATAAGGGACGAATCTGCTAAAGGAAAGATAAGAATAGTTATTGAGTTAAGAAAAGGAGTTAACTCAAAGTTTGTTTTAAACAAGCTTTACAAATACACAAGATTGCAGGACAGCTTTGATGTTAATCTTCTTGCACTTGTTAAGGGAAAGCCGATAGTTTTAGATTTAAAGAGGTTTATTGTTGAGTATGTAAAGCACAGAGAATCAGTTGTTGAAAAAAGAACAAAGTTTGATTTGAGAAAAGCAGAGGATAGGTTAGAGATAGTCAAAGGTTTGTTAATTGCCTTAAAAGATATTGATGCTGTTGTTGAGCTTATTAAAAAAGCAGAGCATGTTACAGACGCTAAAGAAAAATTAATTAAAAAATATACGCTCTCAATAAAACAGGCAGAAGCGATTTTAGAAATAAAGCTTTCTAGCCTTACACACTTAGAACAGGACAGGCTTAAAAAAGAGGAGCAGGAACTGAAGGTAAAAATAGAAGAGCTTAAGCAAATTTTGTCCTCTGAAAAAGAAATCCTCAATGTTATAAGAAAAGAAATCCTTGAAATAAGGAGAAAATATGGGGACAACAGAAGAACACAAGTTCTTCAGAGAGCAGTTTCGGAAATTTCTGAAAAAGATTTAGTCCAAAAGAAAGATGTTGTTGTTACCATAACTGAAAAGGGATATTGCAAAAGAATGGACACCAAAACTTACAAGGAGCAGAAGCGTGGAGGCAGGGGAGTTATTGGCAGTGGATTGGCAACAGGAGATTTTATGAAACAGCTTATCACTTGTTCAACTCATGATTATTTAATGTTCTTTACTTCTAAAGGAAGAGTTTACTGGCTTAAGGCTTATGATATTCCTGAAGCAGAAAGATACAGCAAAGGAAAGGCAATTGTTAATCTGCTTAATTTGAAAGATGAAACAACAACGAATGTCATTTCAGTAAAAAACTTTGAAGATGATTTGTTCATGGCAACAAAAAAAGGAATTGTAAAGAAAATTTCTTTGAAGCATTTTTCAAATCCAAGAGCTTCAGGGGTAAGGGCAATGAATATGCCAAATGATAATTTAGACACTCTTATTGGAGTTGAGATAGTTAAGAAAGGGCAGGAAGTTCTTCTTGCAACAAAAAAAGGAACTGCAATAAGGTTTAACTCTGATGAAGTTAGAGAAATGGGAAGGGCAAGCTATGGTGTTACAGGAATAAAGTTGCATGAAAATGATGAAGTTATAAGCATGGAAATTTTGAAAACAGCGGCTATTTTAACAATAACTAAAAATGGATATGGAAAGAGGACGGCAGTAGAGGATTATAGAAAGACAGCAAGAGCAGGAAAAGGGGTTATCAATGTCAAGGTTTCTGAAAAAACCGGAGAGGTTGTAACAACCGTTTCTGTTAATGATGATGACGGCATAATTATCACAACAGCAAAGGGAATGGCAATAAGAACTTCTTTGCAGAACATAAGAATTATGGGAAGAGCAACGCAGGGAGTCAGGATTGTAAAGCTTCAGCAAGGAGATTTTGTTACTGATTTGGTTAAAGTGCCGGAGGCTGAAGGTTTTAATGGCAATGGCGGGGATGCTGGGGGAGAGGGGAAGGAATAAGCTTCAAACCGAAAAGTTTAAATATAAACACATACTACAAATAATACACATAAATAGTTAAGTTGTTTAAAATGGTTAATATAACCTTATCCATACCTGAAGAATTGAAAAAAGAAATGGAAAAATTCCCTGAGATGAATTGGAGTGTTATAGCGAGAGAGGCAATAAAGCAACGAGTAATCATGCTTGAGAAGTTCAGGAGATTTGCAAAAAATAGCAGTTTAACCCGTGAAGATGCAGTCAGGCTTGGAAGAGAAGTTAATCAGGCAGTATCTAAAAGAATTAATGCAAGAAGATGAAATTAGTTTTAGATGCGAATGTCTTATTCTCTGCTTTGATAAAAGATGATGTTACTGCTAAATTGTTTTTAGATTTATCTTTCCATCTTTATGCCCCAGAGTTTATATTAGAAGAATTTGAAAAGCATAAAACAAGAGATTTTATACAAGACTAATAGGACTTATGAAGAATTTTATGAAATATTAGAGATAATAAAAAAGATTATAACCCTTGTTCCGATAGAAGAATTTGAAAATAAAATTAATGAAGCTAAGGGGATTTCTCCTGACCCAAATGATGTGATTTATTTTGCTCTTGCTTTAAAATTAAACTGCCCTATCTGGAGCAATGATAAAAAATTAAAAGAACAAAAAGAAATAAAAATTTATTCAACGAGTGAGTTGATAACAAGTGCATAAGAGAAATATTTATATAACTCTATCGTTAGAGATAAAGTAATGAACAAATATTGTTTAGCTTTGGATATAGGCGGAACTAATGTTAAGTCTGCAATTATTTCCAGTGAGGGGTTATCTGTTAAAAACTCATTTCGTAACACCCCCATTAACACACAATCAGCAGAAGGAATAATCGGAACTTTTATTGGCGAGATAAAATCAGGTATGGAGATTTCTAGAGGTCTGAATTTAGAACTTGCTGGAATGGGAATCAGTATAGCAGGACCGTTTGACAATGAAAAAGGTATTAGTTTGATGAAACATAAATTAGGCGCAATTTACGGTTTGAATCTAAAAAATGAATTTATTAAATATCTGGAATTACCTAAAGATTATTTAATTCGGTTTGAAGTTGATTCTTGGGCATTTTTGAAAGGAGAAAAATGGTTGGGCTCTGCAAAAGGTTTAGAACGTATCATAGGTGTTACAATTGGCACAGGATTAGGTTCTGGTTTTATGGCAGACGGACAAATAATTGTTGAAGGTTCTGGGGTACCTCAATATGGCTGGTTAGGCGGTTTGCCGTATAATGGGGGGATACTTGATAATAGAATTTCTAAAAGAGGAATTATTAGTAGGTATAGTGAGCTAGCGGGCAGAGATGCTCGTATTTTAGATGTGAAAGAAATAGCCAATTTAGGGGCTGAACAAAATGATGAAATAAGTCTGCAAGTATTTAAAGAGGCAGGAACAATTCTTGGTAAAATATTGAACCCTATCGCTTTAAACTTTAAACCTGATTGTATTATTTTTGGAGGCCAAATCTCAAAGGCGTTTTCACTTTTCGAAAAGCCGTTAAGGAATGAACTTAGTCATGTTTCAACTTTAGAAAAAGTCACAGCTGGATATTCAATTGACCAAAGCGCACTTTACGGAGCGGCGCAAGCAGTATTTGGTCTTCCAAGCCCTAACTTAGTAAATCTGGATGAGACTACTGTTAGAGAAATGAATGCGTTATGGGGTTGAGGAAACTTTAACTAAAAAGAATAAAAATTGGGAGAGATGTTGGGGGAGAGGGAAAGGAGTAGGAGTTAAATATTAAAACGAAAGATTTAAATATTTAAACATAATTATGTTTTTATACATAAATTAAACAATATAGAAAAATGGTGTCTATAACTTTATCCATACCTGAAGAAGTCCATAAACTGATGAGAAAGTTCCCAGAAGTTAATTGGAGTGGTTTGGTCAGGGCATGCATAACCGAGAGAGCAAAAATACTGGCAATAAAAGAAGAAATGCAGAGGCAATTCGGCAAAGAAAAAGAATTCAATGAATGGGCTGTAAACTTAGTGAGAGAAGGAAGAAAAAATTAAAGAGGAAAAATGAAGATTGCAGTGGATACAAATGTTTTATTTAGTTTTTTCTGGCAAGAATCATTAACAAGGAAATTGTTAATCACTTCAAATTTTGAGCTTATTTCTCCAGAATTAGCATTAGAAGAAATAGAAAAATACGCGCAAGAGATAAAGAGAAAACTTAAAATAACTGATAAAGCTTTTAGGGAACAACTTGATAAATTAAAGGAAATTGTAAAATTTTATGGAAAAAAGGAATACTCGCAATTTTTGAAAGAAGCTCTTGCTATTTCACCTGATAAAAATGATGCAGAATTTTTTGCATTATGCTTAAAACACTCATGCTTTTTGTGGAGTAATGATTTGCTCTTAAAAAACCAAATTAAAATAAAAGTTCTTTCTACTGAAGATATCATAGAGCTTATTTTCTGATTGTGATGAAGAGGGAAAAGGGGAGTGAAAGAAATTAGATAAACTTTGATACATCAAGATTTGCATTTTATGCAAACTCCCTACTTCAGTTCGTGAGACTTCAAGAATCAGACACGCCATACATGTCAAAAACTTTTAGTTTTTGAGCACTCTCGGAAATTCACATTTCCGAAGATTTATTGTATGGCTCTTGACATATAAATCTTTAAAAGTTTTCATGTATTTTATTTTTAATGAATCTTCTTCAGCAATGGAAAATTAATAAGATGCAGGATAGCTTGAGCATCTTAAAAAAAGAAGGGATATCACTTACTTTAGAGAATATCCCGTGTATAATAGAAGAGATGTCTTTTAGAGTGAGAAGCAAAAAGCATCCTGAAGAATGCCCTTATTATGTCAAAATTGCTGATGCAGATGAATGCAATTTTGAGCATCCAAAAGTCCAAACAAACACACCAGGACTTTTGGATTTTAAAGAAACCTCCTGCCATCCTGAAGTTGAAAATTTGAACTGTTTTTTATGCGCATGCCCAAATTATGAATCAGATAAATTAGCCGGCGGTTGTAAAATTAACAGCCAAAAGGGGAGAGTTCATTTTCATCCCAATTTACCAGAAGGCAGAATCTGGGACTGTTCTGATTGCAACATAAATCACACTCCCGACGAAATCAGGAGGTATTTAACAAAATATATTTCTGAGTTAAGTAATTGTCTCGCAACTCGTTAGGAATTGAACTCTGGCGGGGTGTGAAATAACTTACTATAAAACATCAAAAAGTTCTTGAGTTTTACCACACCCTTTAAGGTGTGGTTTGTTCTGAACTTTTGGATGCTCCGAAATTAAAGACGCCCTGAAGGGCGTGGTTTGAACCCAATTTCGGACATCAAAAATAAAAGAGCTGTTGGCTTAATAACTAATTATTGCAGATAGTTTATCTATTATATTCTTTAGAGTTTCTTTGTTTATCTTGCCAATCTTTTTTATAATCAATTCTTTATCTAGTTTTAATAAATTTTCTATTTTTATAAAGCAGTTTGTGAGAAGTTTTCCTTCATCCAAACTTTTGTTTGTTAAATTAATTGTGTATTTATCTTTTAAATTATTTGAAGTAACCCCTATTACAATCACATCGTCAGAATATTTATTGAACTCGTTATTGCTAATTACAATAACAGGTCTTACTTTTCTACCTGATTGATCTGAAAAAGGAAAAGGCACTAGCAATAACTCTCTTTGTTCTATCATAGGTATTTGCCCCAAACCTCGTTATCTTTTTTATTATCCCATATCTTATTTAATGACTTTTCAGCTAAAATCATCCAGCCTATCTTCTCTTTCTTAGTTTTGTCTAGTCTTTCCATAATCAGATGCCGGATAAATTCAGATTTAGAGGGATAATTTTTATTCTTGACAAATTCTTCTAATTCATCAGCTTCTTCTTCTGGCAGTTTTATAGTTATCGTTTTCATAGTATTTGAACTTCCTCCATAATTCCTTAAAGTTTAAATGCTTGAGAACTTATGTTCTCATAGTAATCCCAAGGGATTACTTATTTATATACTTTTCTGTATAAAATTAAATTGCTAACGGGAAATATAACCTCTGCCATAATCAATAATTTTCTCTTTTTTTGATCATCTCAAGCACTTTCTCAGATGGGTATTCCTGCCAGCAAGGGCACATGGATTGATATTCACACCAGTTGCATAAAGGAGATTTATTTGGATGAAACTCTATAGTTTTTTCTATTTTTTTTATTAATTCAAGGATTTGTTTTTTTAAAGCTTCAAGCTGTTCGTCTGTTCTTTTTGAGCAGATTTTCTGGTTAAATGCAAGATAATGCCAGATTAAGGAGATATCCTTATCCTGCCCAAATTCGTTTTTAATTGCTATTGCATAAAGGGCAAGTTGCCTGTCATCATCAACCATGCCTTTTCTCGGCAGAGAATTAGAGGTTTTATAATCATGAATCTCTATATTGCCTGTTTGTTTATTTTGAGAAAGCCGGTCAATAAATCCAATTAGTTTATACTCTCCAAGTTCATCAAGGTTAATGGCTATTTTCTTTTCGATGTCTATTGTGTTATCATCAAAAGGATGGTTTTTTGTGTAATAATTCAGGATGAATTTTAATCCCATGTTAAAGTAATCTTTTTCAGTTAAATTATTGTTCACAATTATTTTTCGTGAATCATATTCTTTCTCCCAGCTGTTTGAATAGAAATTTATTAATTCGTCTACTTCTGGTATTTTTTGGGTGTTTTTTATCTGCCTGTAAAACCACTCTAAAGCTTCATGAACTCTTTTTCCGAGAAAAGATTCAACTGATTTTTCTATAACAATTATTTTGTCAATATACTGAAATTTGAATTTTAGGGGGCATTTTTCAAATGTGGAAAGTCTTGAATGAGAATATATTTCTGTCATAATGAATATTAAAAGAATGGGGGGTTATAAATTTAATGTGAATAATTAAATATGATAATATTTTTAAATGGATAATTTGTTGGGGAGATATGGCAAAGAAAGAAAATTCAGATAATAGTCAAATTATCTTAGTTCCTAAGATAATAAAATATACAGGAGCAAACCCTTTAAATTTAGTAGAGCAGAAAGAACTTTATGAAGGAGTTTTAGACCTTAAAGAGAAATATAATGGTTTTCCAGGACTTGATGCTCATTTTCAGTTTGATGGAGAAAAAGGGATTACTGGTTCTAATCTTCCTTATCTTGTTTTAGTAAATAAATTTCTTGCAAATAAAGGAGAAAGAACTCCTACTTTTTATGAAGCTGTGCAATTAGATAAAAAAGGTTTATTAACTAATGAGGTTTATAGGGACTATGGAATAATTATTTTTAATAGTGGAAATCCAAATTCAAAATTAGCAAGGAAACTTGTTGGACTTGCAGAAAAAAAAGGATGGGAACTTCCTATTTTGGTTCATGCTTCTGCATTAGAACTAGATAAAAAAAGCAGACTTTATAGATTTGGAAAAAATGATTCTTTAGTAATTTATGGAGAAGAGGCAAGAGAAGAATTAAAAAACTTTGATTATGACTATGACGGAAATTTTAGTGTTCAGAGGTTGCGTCGTGACAATGATGGTTACTGGAATCCTTATTGGGACCACTTGCTCGACTCTAATAGTTATGGTAGGGTGGATTGGAAATGTGTTGGAGGCAGTGCGCCGAAAAATTTAGAAGAATTATCCTTCAATAGATTAAATAATTAATAAGATTATTTTTTAATAACACCTCTATTATTTACTTTAAATTAATCTTATTATTAAATAGAATTTGTTTGTTTTGAAATATAGAATTATTCTTCAAGTGCATCTTCTTCCACAACATCTTTAGCCAAAAATCCCCACCAAGGATTTCTGATTCTTATTATTTCACCATTTTCTGCGTTTATATCTGCATCAACTTTCTCACTTACTGGAAACAAGAAGAATAATCTCGCTTTTTTATTCATCTGCACTATGTAAATGCCGTCTTCAGTTAGAGTTATATTATGATTTTCCAGTTTTGCTTTTATCTTTGCTTTTATCTTTTCTTTGACTTTGTCAGGCAGGATTATCTCTTTGGTTTCATTGTTCTTGAAAACCCCATAAACTGTTTTATTATGATGATATAAGGTGACATTAGTTGTCATGTTAATTCCTTTTACTATAACTATCTTGTTGCCGGATTGTGCATAAACTGTCATCTCTCTGCTTCCATCTTCAAGAGCGCATTTTACTGCAACACCAGTGCACGTGCAATTTTCAGGGCATTCCTGCCCGGTTTTTTCTTCAAACTTTATTCTGTTTTTTTCTTGGATGATTTCTTTAATTTGTGATTTTGTTGAAATATTATTTCCCTGCCCATTAGCATTATCTGAAACAGCCAAAACAAAGCCTAGAGAACTAACTAATAATATGAATATAAACAGGAATACGAATAGTTTTTTCATGTTTTTATTAATAGGCAATACCTTTTAAATGTTTTTAAAAGTTCAAAATAGATTAGATGACACTCGGTGTAAACATGTATAACTAAAATTATATTATCTCTGTTCAATTGCTGAATAGTTATTAAATTATTATAGTTCTATTCAACAATTTCCCCCCACCCTATCAATCTCCAGTGCTGGTTGATGTTCCTTGCAATGCCTACATTACTTCCTGCAAGAGCAATAATTGGGATGTTAAGAATTAATTCTACCTCACTGCCCCTTATCTTCTCTACAACGCCAACTGTTATAGAGGTGTTTATGCTCAGCATCAGCATTTCTTTTGTCTTTATGTTCTCTACTGGCTTATGCTCTGCCATACCGAGAACTTCTTTGAATAATTCTGTTTTTATTTTCACCTTGTAAGTTATCTCCGGAAGGTTGCCTTTTAGAGAGGCTAAACATCCCGTTAATGAGTCTGATTTGGTTAAAAGGGGGTCAAGTTCTGTTTCAATTGAAATGCTCGCTCCAGGGATTACTTCATTTACGGACTTGTCTCCTTTATGCAAGGAGAGAATTTTAGTTGTTATGGTTTGATATATTTGCTGATTGGCTTTTTTAATATTTAATCCTGGCTTGATTTCAATTTCATCTCCTATTTTTAAAGTTCCTTGTTTTAAGATGCCCCCTAAAACACCCCCGTGAAGATTTTTAGCTTCAGTGCCCGGCCTGTTTATGTCAAAACTCCTTGCAATTAAAAATACCGGCTTTGATTCAGTGTCTCTTTTTGGGATTTCTATTTTTACTAATTCTTCAAAAATTTTATTAATGTTTATTTCCTGCTGCGCCGAAACAGGGATTATTGGGGAATTTTCTGCAAAAGTTCCTTTAACAAATTTTTTTATTTCGTGATAATTAGCTAATGCCTGTTCTTTTGTCACTAAATCTATTTTGTTCTGGACTATTATTATATTTTTTATTTTTTTTGCCTGCAAAGCCATGAAGTGCTCTTTTGTCTGTGGTTTTATGCCTTCGTTTGCTGCTATTACCAAAATGGCTGCATCTATAATCGCTGCTCCATTCAACATGGTAACCATCAACATTTCATGGCCTGGAGCATCAATAAAACTTATGTATTTTACAGGGATGCCTTCTTTTTTATTGTTGAATTCATTTCCTTGCTTGAATATTATTGTTTCTGCATAACCTAATTTGATTGTTATGCCTCTTTTTAGCTCTTCTGAATGCGTGTCTGTGAACTTTCCGGTAAGCTTGCTAAGAAGGGTGGTTTTTCCATGGTCTATATGCCCAACTACACCAACATTCAGCTCTGGAAGATTTTCTTGTTCTGCGCTTTTATTTGCCATAGAATTAAACAGAGATATTATCTTTTAAAGGTTGTTGTTTAGTGATTGAATGGGGATATTATTAAAATTCAATGAGAGAATAAAAGGGTATAATATTTGTTTCTCATTTATATATAGCTTATGTATAGTTATTCACTTGGACAATATTCTTCATTCAAATCTGCTTAGATATTACTTGGGATTTCTGTGCTATTTTTAGCTGGGGTATATTGTTATGCCAGAATTAGAAAAGGTTGTTATGTCCATAAATTTAAAACCACATTCTTTAGAATGTGGTAGTAGCTTTCTGCTTTTAAATTTTGGATCATCCAAAAGTCCTAACAAACTGCGGACTTTAGTCCGCAGAAATACACAAGGACTTTTTGATTTAGAATTAACGCTCAAAACTCTAAAGGAATGTAAGGTGAAATCTCAGCTGTTTTTTCAATAATTAAATTAGGTATGTCATTCTCATCTTTTATATCTGCAACAGGTTGTTTATTGTCTATTTCATAATCCCTGATGATTCTTTCAACAGTTCTTTTTTCTCCGGAATAAAAAAGAATGTTAGATTCTTCATAAAGTTGATTAAGTGGCTCCCGTAATCCCCCCCTCCTTTTTTCTGCTGCAGACTCCAACTCTGAAAGAAGTACTAATCCCTGAGCTTCTAATTTTTCTCTTTCATCCAACCTTTTTTTTACATCATTCATCCCAGCGTATAACATGTAGAATAATCCTTTCCATTGGTTTATTCTCTTTTTTATTTCCTCTTTTTTATGGTCTGTTAAACAATAATCTTCTAAACTACAATTCGCCCTACTTAATTTTAATGGTTCTTCATCCATTTCATCCATTATCAATGCAAGTAACTTCTATTTTTAAATATTCTTGTGGAGAAAGATAATTATTCAGATTGTTCTGCTTGTTCTGATGGCTTTTCTGCTTCAGACTTTTTGTGTTTTCTTTTAAAAGCTCGATTTTGCTTTTCTTTCGGCTTGTTTTGTTCAGGGAAAATATCTGAAAGCGGTTTGTTTCCTGCTTTTAAAACTTTTAAGTTAATCTGAGTAACATCACTGCTTATGGTATTTCCTCTTACTGTCTTTCTTAATCTAAGCCCCCCTGGCCTGTTTTTTGGATATTTCTTTTTGCCTTCTCTTTTAGGATGCTTTTTCATCCCCCTGCCATAAATTAAAAGAACTTTTTTTAATATTGACCCCTCAACATTCTCCAGTGCAGGAAAACCTGCCTTGTCGCTTGCTCCAGTTATTTCAAATTCATAGCCCTCTAAATCGGGAAGTAAATCTTTTCCGGATAATTTATCTTTAATCTTTTTATCAATCAAGCTTTCACACTCTAATTCCGTCTTGTAAGTCTTTCCTTCTTTGTTTGATATATTTATCTTGAAAACCATGAATAAATGTAAGAAAATTGGTTTTTAAGCTTTTGGTTCAATATTCTCCAAGACATAAATCTTTATTTATAAAATTTTTCTAAAAAATTAATGGATAAATGGAGTTATAGCAAGATTAATACCGCCAATTATTGCACTTTTCAGTTTTTTTTAAAATATATTCACCCCAAAAAACCAAAACCATTAAGACTTTCTGCTTATGTAAAGGGTTCTTTACTGCATGACCAAATTGACAAATTTTGGAATCGGCTTGGGACTTCTGAAGAAACTGCGAAGAAATCTTCAAAAAAAAAATATTCTAATGCAGAAGAATTTGCAAGATATACACAGGGCAAATGGAAGAGGATAGTTGTTGCAGATAAACATTCAGAAACAAAAATTCACTGGAGATTTAATGAAGAGAAATGGCAGATTTTAAATCAACTCCCAAAAATTTGTGTTCCTTTATTTTATGAATTGTCGAAAGAAGGTCCCCCCCTATTTTCTGAATTGCCTTTTGATTTTATGTATGAGAATAAAAGATTTATCGGCAGAATTGATGAAGTAAGAGTTAGAGACGGCAAGATTGTAGTAAGGGATTTTAAATCAGGGAAACCCTGGCTGGGTGAAATGAAACTAAAATATGACCCTCAATTAACTCTTTATAATGCTGGTTTATATTCTTTAATCAGTTCGGATAATATATTTGCGGGAAAATTGGGATTAAAATCAGATAGTTTTCCTAAATACCAAATTCCCATCTGCTCTGATTTTGAAATGGAATTTTTCTTGATTGAAAGTCTGCCAATATTG
>JAHIEH010000027.1 GCA_018901675.1 Nanobdellota archaeon | reverse complement strand
GTGAATTTTTTATATACTCCCTGATAGCAAGTTCCTGCTTCTTAAATAAAATTACATTTTTCTCTTCCATCTTATTTAAACTCGCGCCCTCCCGCACATAAGCAATAAGAGTTTGAATAATTGAAAAATTTCTTATTTTTCATTTTATTCCTTCTCCCCCTTCTCTTTCTTATTTGACTTTTTTTCTTTGACTTTTATAATAACATTAGTTCTTTTCTTTCTAATTTTCCCAAATTTTCCATATGGTCTTGAAGCCATGTTTGCTATTGCTTCGGTAATTATCGGGTCATTCATTCCAGAAGCATTTGCATTAGCTGAAACGTTTTTAAGTAAAATTACAAAATGCTGTATTGCTTTTTTTGGGTATCTTCCCGACATCATACCCTTGCCCCTTCTATGAGGAATTTCCCCCTTCATTGGAAGTGCTTTTTTTTGTGCATATATTTTTTCAAGCTCATTAACCGCATTTCCTATGCCTTTTCCCATAATAAACTTGCAGATAGCAATAGAGTGTTTTGTAGATATTGGCAGATGCATTCCCTTAGCTGATGCTTCTGTTTTTTTCGGTTTTTCTTCCTTCTTTTTAACTTCTTTCTTCTCTTCAGTTTCACTATCTTTTTTTAAAGGTTCAACTATCTTTTTCTCTTCGGTTTCTTCTTTTTTTCCTTCTTTAATTTTTTTGTTTTCTTCTGCCATTTTTATTTTTTAGCTTTTGATTTAGTGCCTTTTGTTGACCCAACACCCGGACTTCCATGTTGTATTTTTCCTCTTGTAAGAGCAAATTCTCCAAGCCTATGTCCGAGCATTATTTCAGTTATTCTTACAGGGAGGAATTCCTTCCCATTGTGGACACCGATAATCATCCCCACCATCTGAGGGACGATAATCAGCGCCCTTTTATGGGTTCTTATTGGCTTTTTCCTTTCTATTTTATTCTTGCATCTGCTGACAAAATCCTCAATTTCCTGAAATTGCCTGAGGACACTCCTTCTTGCTCTTGATTTTAAATATTTTGAAAATTCCCTCACATCCAGCGCTTTCAGCTCTTCAATCCCTTTCCCTTTGTACATAAATTGCTTTTTTTCAATGTCTGCCATGTTTACCTCCATTAATTACATCTTCTAAATATTTTTTTTTATTTTCTTCCATTCTGCTTGAAGATAAAAATCTTTTCCAAGCTTCTTTTTCATGATTTACAATCCCCAATTCCCAAACACAAAAAGCACCAACATTATTAATGTCTAAACGTTCAGCAGTTTTAGATAAATCTCCTTCTTGTTCATATTTATATCCATAAATTTGATTTTTAATCACGATAGGATATTCAACATCCCATCTAGCAACATTAAGCATATCTTCTGAAAGTATTGCAAAACCCAAACCTATTAATGGGGTTATATTGCCTTTTTGAATTTCTTCATCTAAGAAATTTTTAACTTCTATAAAGCTTTCAACATTTTCGGTTCCATGTTTCATCATAGAATATGTTTTTAAAACTAATTGTGGATTTACCACTAAGCCCATAGGTGCGATTATTCTTGGTTCGTGCTGATAATCTTCTCTTATATTCCCTATAAGTCCATATCTTTTATTTTGTTTTTCCATGTTTACCTTTTCTTCCTCCCTGTTCTTCTCGGCCTTATTAAGCCTACTCTTGCTCCTGGAGGTGCATTTCTTTTGGCAATCTTGCTTTTAATTCTTTTCCCCCTTCCAGAGCCAAAAGGATGGTCTATAACATTCATCTTTACTGCAGATGTCCTTGGCCAGAATTTGTTTCTCGCCTTCATCATATGAAATTTTTTACCTGCTTTAATAATTGGCTTATCCAGCCTTCCATGCCCTGCAATCTCCCCAATAATTGCTCTGCACTTTGAACAAAATTTTTTCTCCTTTTTTGAAGGCATTAATATAAATACTTCATCATCTGTTTTTCTATTTATTATTGCAGAGTTTCCTGCAGTTTTTATAAAAATCCCCCCGTCTCCCGGCCGTGATTCTATGCAGTATACCAAAGTTTTTACAGGGATTCTGCCTAATTGCAAAATATTCCCACTTTCTATTTTCTCATCTCCAAAATTAATTTTCTGTTCTTCTACCATTCCTTTAAATGCAGGGATACAAAAACATCCATTTTTATATTTTATCTTCGCTAAAGGAGCAGAATGCGCCCTGGAGTTCATCAGTTTAATAACTTCCCCCTCTCCTTTAATATCTCTTGGATATTTTAACTTGAATTTGTAGGCGTTTCTCCTGACTCTGTAAGTGAAGCTTCCATGCCCTCTTGCCTGTTGGATTATTCGTTTTCCCATTGTTTATATCAATCCTAATTTAGTTGCAACATCAATTGCAGGATTTTTTTTATTTAATTTTATGTAAGCATATTTTTTGTTTTTCCTTATTAAAGTATTAACACTTTCAACTTTTACATTAAAAATCTCCTCAAATTCTTTTTTTATCTCCTCTTTTGGCTTTTCTTTTTCTAATTCAAACATCAAAGTATTTTCACTTTCAATTAGTCTTACCGCTTTTTCAGTTACAACTGGTTTCATTTTTTAATCTCCTTTGGAATATCATATTTAGCATATTCAGGAAAAAGATTTTTTCCATAAATTAATCTTGAAAAACATTCTCCAGTAAGTTTACAATCTTCTAATGCATTATGGACTTTTCTATTATCTTCCATACCAACGAATCTTAATATACTTGTTAACCCCATATCGCTATGTTCATCTTTAATTAAAAATTCCCCATACAAATCATGATAACTTTTTTGTGCAATTGAGTGCAAATCAAAAACTCGATAATGAAAAGGTATTTTTAATCCATATTTATCTGACTTCATTTCTAAAAATCCTACATCAAATTGAGGATTTTGACAAAGGAAATTTTTCATTGAAACCCGTCTCTCTTCAATCCATTTGAAAAAATTTTCTAATAGTTGCTTTTGTGGTTGTTTTTTCTTATCCCGCAATTCTTCCTCTGTCTTCCCAATAATCTCTAAAACTGGTTTTTTTCCGCTGTTTATTATTTTATCTTCGTCATCAATTTTTGCTTCTTGTAAAAAATAATTTTTTGGATTTTCAAATTCCAATGCTCCAATCTGCCAAACACCGCATCTAACTTTATCCATCCCGCTTGTTTCAATATCTAAAACTATCATTTTTTAATCCTCTCATCTAAATTTTTAATTGCATTTTCAGTATATAATGTTAATCTTCCTGGCCTACCACTAGCCAAATCCATAACACTTAAGTTATTTGCATTTTTTACTTCAATTCCTTTAATTTTTAGTTTTTCATCCTTCCCAATCACAAGCAGAAGCCCTGCATTTTTTTTGTATTTCCTGCCTCTCGCCTTGCCTTTTCCCGCCCTTATCTTTCTTTTCGGTATAGCAATTTCAAAAAGCCCATCTCCAAGAATCTTTTTTAAAGAATCAATCAACCCTTTAATTTTGAGTGAAGTTATTTTTGATTCCACAATCAAAGGCAATCGGTTGTCCAATTTTGTCAGTCTTTCATACTTTTTAGTAACTTCTTTTTCATTCGCTGTAGCGCTTAATGCACTTACAAAAGCAATCCTGTCTTCTTTTTTATTTATCTTTTTAGTATTAATCATAGAAATAATCTTTGGAGGATGCGCCCTCCTTCCTCCAACTGTGCTGGAAATTTCTGCACCCACCCAGTTGAATCTGCTCCCTCTTCTTGACATTATTTTTCTTGGCACTCTCGATATACCATGGCCATAACTAGTCTTCCATACATGCCTTCTGTGCTGGACTATTCCACTTGCAGAGTGCTGTTTTCCTGCTACTGGACTTGGAGAATACGGCTGTTTGGTTTTTTTTGTTTCTAAAACTTTAAAAATTAAATCTTCTCTTATTGGCTGGTGAAAATAAGATGGTAAATCTATTTCTTTTATCTTTTTGCCTTCTATGCTTAAAATATCTATTTTTGTCATTTTAAATCTCCTCTGAGTTTAAAGAGTTTAAAAGGCAAAAAACTTCCTGTTTTTTTCATTTTATCTTATCTCCAAAAGCTCAAAGCTTTTCTTTTCTTGCTTTTTAGTTTTTCTTAAAGGAGTAGTAGCCAGCAATTGCCTTTTTGCAGTTCCCTGAACACTGCCGGCAACAATCATATGATCTGTTTTAATATCCCCAAAATTTTTTATGCCCTTAAATTCATTTTCAAATTTTCCGGCTTCAATTTTTCCTAAACTAATTATTTTGTTGTTGTAAATCACTCTGGTAAACATGCCCAATTGTCCTGCCTGCGGAGTTCTGAATGTAACATAAGCCGGATGCCACGGCCCCAAGCTTCCAGGCCTTCTTCTGCCTTTTTCTGATTTGTGCGACTTTAATGAAATGCCGAATCTTTTTACAGGCCCCTGAAGGCCTTTTCCTTTTGTTAATCCTCTTATATCCACTAATTGATTTTTTTCAAAAACATCTGCAACAAAAATTTCTTTATTTAGGTTTTCTTTGACTAATTTCAACTTGTCTTCTAAACTTAGATTATTAGCCAATCCAATCTCGCATAAATCCGGAGTCTTTTTCAAATTGGTTCTTTTAACAAGAGAATAAGCAATAACTTTTATATCATCATAATCTTTAACATCTTCAGGTTTTTTTCCATGTTTTGCTTTTTGGAATTTTATCTTTCTTTTTAACTCTTTATCCAGGTTTTCAGATAGTATTTCCTCTTTAACAATTCCATCTTTATAAAATCGTATAGACATTATTTTAATCGGTGGGCATTCAAGAATTGTTACTGGTATGCTTATCTCCTTTCCTTTGCTCATAGAATTGGGAGTGCTATCTTTAACCAGAGCAGATTTCATACCCGCCTTGTAGCAGATAAACCCCTTAAAATTTTTTCCAGAACTAATTGCATCCCAGTTTACACTAGGTAAGAATTTATTGGCTCTTTTTCTTGGCCAAAACTGCAAACTTCCATATCGTGGTGATCTTTTTGTAGGCATTTCTTAATATTTTTGCGGATAACATTTTATCTTTCCCTGGATTATTTATCAAGAAAAAGGAGGTTTTTAAAGGTTTTCAAGAGGATTTTATTTGGAAGTTTCATAATCCAAAACTTGTAATCATGAAATAAAAATAAAAAAGAAGAAAAATTAGTTACTCTATTATTCTAAATCTATACAGTATACAGTTGTTTTCATACCAGACATTAAAGAGCCCTCATTAGAACAGGCAAAACCGCCTTTATTAGAGGAATCTTTATAGATTACTGTCCCATGATTCGCAATCGCATTATTCGTGGAAGTCTTACAATGTCCAGATAGAGGTATATCATTTGAATCCCTGCATCTAGCTACCAGAGAATTAGTATAATTATCCTCTACACTAACAATATATATTCTTTTATTTATCGCAATCGCTACATTATTAGAATCACTAAATTTTATATCCATAGCTGTCAACTTTGCATCAACTTCCACTTTTGTATAAACTGGATATTTTCCAAATTTATCCGCATTTAGATTTATAACATTCCCTGTAACATTCGCTGTTATTACAGAAGCAATAATCGCAACCACAATAGCAACACCCACAATAAGCAAAGCATTATTTTTTTCCATCTTTTTTATTTTTTCAACCCCCTTTCAGTAAGATATAAAAGATTTAAGAAAAGGCATTATTTAAACATTACGCTGATTATCACTCTGTCTTAAATTCTAAAAATCACGCTTATTATAATGCTTAATGATGATATTTTAATCTTTTTTGCAAGAAGCAAATTAAGATTAGAGGTTTTGAAAAAATTAAGCCAAAAACCGCAAATTGCTTCTTTTTTAGCCCATAATATGGAAAAACATAGAGAAGTAATTAGCAGGATATTTTTAGATTTGCAGAAAAAAGGGCTATCTGTTTGTAAAAATCCTAATTCTCCGCATTTTAGATATTACAAAATTACCCCAAAAGGAAAAAAAGTTTTAGAAGAATTAATTTAAATTTTTCTCAAGCTTCAAATTCAACTTCTTTTCTTATTTCCTTGCCGTCTATAACCGAGGTTCTTATAATCTTGCCTTTTCGCTTTGCGGCTTCTCTGATTTTTGCAAAATCCTTTTCTTTTTTAAGTTCTTCAGGAATTACAAGCTCATCAATCATAAAATCATGGCATATCTCTGCTTCTTTCCAATTCGGCATTTCAAAAATAAAACTCTCTGCTATATTTTTAT
>JAHIEH010000026.1 GCA_018901675.1 Nanobdellota archaeon | reverse complement strand
TGCATAACTTGTATTCGTGGATAGTTTGCGAGACTTTTTTCATAACTTTTTTTGTAGGATTCATAAATTTAGAAGCAAATAATTTCTTTTATACTTTACTCTTGATACTCATTATACTCATTATCCGGGCAAGTTCTCATTTTATCCACAGGTGTATAGCTATCAGCCCTATAATTTTTCATACAAACACATTCTCTGTGCCTTCTTAAGCAGCACACACCTTTCCCTTCTGAACTCTCGTCTATAACTGCCTGTTCGCATATCATCTGTAATAATGTTAAGTCTAACATAAGTCCTCTTCACTATAGGGGTATATAAATTTTTTGGGCATGGAATGATGCTCTTATAACTTCCATCTTCTTTGAACCTTTCGCTTTATTTATAAATAACTTTTTCTTGTATAATCCAGAGAAAATGGCTAAAAAATACCTAATGATGTCGCTTGATGATGAATCTACAAAAAAAGTAGCAGAAGTTATTGGGAATAATACCTGCAAGAAGATTATCGATTTTCTTTCTGAAACAAAAGAGGCAAGTGAGAGTGATATAGCTTCTTCTTTAAACATCCCCCTAAATACAGTCGGTTATAACATTAAAAAGCTTGTAGAGGCAAAGCTTGTGGAAAAAACAAAAAACCATTTCTGGAGCCAAAAGGGAAAGAAGATAGCAATATACACTCTTTCTAACAAGTCAATAGTCATCTCTCCAAAATCAAATAAAATCAACAAATTTGCAAATGTTCTGCCTGCTGTTTTAGTTTCTGCACTTGCTACAGCCGTTCTAAGATATTACGCACTTGCAAATCAAGTAACAGACAGAGGAGCAGATTTTGCAGGAGAAAAAATTATGGCAGGTGCTCCGCAAGTTGCAGAATATATAACAGAAGAATCAATAAAAACTACAGCAAACACAGGCATTTGGATTTGGTTCTTAGGAGGAGCTTTATTCGCCCTTGCTATTTATTTAACATTAAATTGGAGGAGAATGTAATGCTCAAATTAAATTTAACAGGAGGTAAAAAATAAATGGAAAAATCAGTTCAAATAACTTTGATTGTTGCAGTGGCAGTTATTATTGTAGTTTTGCTTGCTATAGGAAACCTTCCACAGACAAATCAGTCAAACACAGTTATAGGGAATGGTGAATCCAGAGTTAAAGTAATCCCGGATTTAGTAAAGGTTTATTTCAATGTAGAAACCAAAGGAGCAACAAGCCATGAAGCCAAGGACAAAAATGCAGAAATAGTTGATGAGCTTAAAACTTCATTAATCCAACAAGGATTTGAAAACAAGGACATCCAAACTACAGGATTGCAGATTTATCCCGACTACAATTGGGCAAATGGTGTGCAATCTTTAAATGGATACAGAGCAACCCATTCAATAGTTGTTCAGCTTTCTACAGACAAAGCAGATAGAATAGGAAATGTGATAGACGCAGGAGTTGATGCAGGAGCAGGAATAAGCTATATTAACTTTGAGTTAAGCCAGGAAAAGCAGAATCAATACAAAGCAGAAGCAATAAAACTTGCTTCACAAGATGCAAGAATTAAGGCAGAAGCAATGGCAGAAGGCGCAGGAAAAAAACTCGGCAGGCTTGTTTCAATTAGCGATTCAAACTTTGATTACTATCCATGGAGGCTTTACGAAGCACAGGCAGGAAGCATGGATGTGTCAGAAGCAAAAACTGCGGCAACAAACATACAGCCAGGAGAACAGGAGATTTATTCAAGGGTTACTGCAACATTCAAGCTAAGCAATTTTTAATTTTTTAATTTTTCTTTTTTAATCCCTTATTAAGTTAATAACCAATATAACTTCAAAAGATAGTAATATTTAAAAATGGCATCTTTATCCAACTACTATGGCAAGAACCAAAACAACTTCATACCATCCTGCTGGAGAAGATTATTGGGAGATTCCAGATGTGAAGTATAAAGGAGATACAGAAATCTGGGGAGTTTGTGAAAAAATGACCCCTTCAGTGGATTATGTTCATCTTGCTGAAATTTATAATCAAGAAAAGCCAAAAGGAAACCCCCATCCTGCCAATTCTATGTTAAATTTTGCAATTTTTGATGCAGGAACAAGACTAAAAAGTAAAATTGCTCATGACGAATTTGTTGGATTAATGAGATTTATTCAAAAAGGTTTAGCTCAATTTCCAAATACTCTGACAATGATAAATTATTGCAGTTCTTCAAACATAGATGGAGAAAAACCAGATAGAATAATCCATAATCATGGGGCTTCAGACGAATTCTTTTATGAAACAAACTTAGTCGGTGAAGACGGTGAGATTGGGAAGATACCCGACAAAAATAATTTAGAGCTACTTTTAGGAAATAAAAATATTAAGAGAATAAATAATATAACTAATACTATTAATCGTACCCCGATGTATTTGGGGAGATTGAATTCAAAACCTTCTGAAAATGAAAAAAAAGTTGTCAGGTTTGGCGCCGGTCCTTACAGGCTTGACCTCGGCTGCCACTGGGATCCTTCTACTTGGTGTCCTGCTTTTCGGGTATTTAGGATTGATTGAATTGCTGTAATGCTCGCCAATGTATTTTTAAACTATGCTTTCTTGTGATTTTTGCCCAGGAAAATTTCTCACATGAGCAATGAGAAATTTTATGGACTACACGCCAGTTAACTAGCGCATCATTAAAGTTTATTTTAAGCCATAAAATTCAACCACAACATTAAGTAGTGATAAAAGAACTAAAAGTGAGCAGAGCGAAATATGAAGCAGTGGTGATCTGCCTTTTTTAAAAAGAAGAGAAGGCGCTGGGATGCCCCCTTTTAAGGGAGGTTAATTGGCTACAAGTTGTCAGGTTCAACGCCAATCCTAACAGGCTTAACCTCAACTGCAACAGGAATCCTTCTAATAGGTATCCTGCTTTTCGAATAGTTCATCTGGGCATTTTTAACCTTCTAATTCTTTTAATTCCTTCTCTAATTTTGATTCAAGAACTTTAGAAAGCACCTTAGGGCCAAAAATCTTATGCTTTTTTATATGTCAAGAATTGTTTTTTATGAAAACTCCCCCACTTTAGTTCGTGAAAGAATAAAAACAATTCTTGAGCATGCTCAAGAACCAGACACGCCATACAATTTATTGTATGGTTCTTGACATATTCTAACGCTTCTTCTGTGCTAATATCCCTGCCATCTTCATCCATATACAGATAAAATCTATCCGGGATGTCCAAGCATGTTATTTTTTCAGGAATATCTTGTTCTCCCCCATATATCTTTTTTAATTCATCTTTCATATAATTTTCCATAATGAATATCCTGTCTGCTTCTTCTATCATTTCTTTTGTTAATTTAACCGGGGCTCCAGAATAACTATCGTTATTAGAAACCCCCCATCCTGCAGATTTCACAATTATAGTCAAGGACATTGGTGTTTTCTCGTTTATGCCTTGACTATCAAGGGAAAGACATACTATTCTGGTTTATTATTTATGTCTTTCACTATACTTCTATGCCTTTTTCTTTGCAACGATTAGAAAACCATCTTGCACACCATGGGCTTCTGTACATATTTGCTGCGCAGACAAAAAGATATTTTTTTGGCATAAATCAAAATTCAAATCCAGCTTTATATATTTTTTTAATCCCTTATTCCATATTTGGGATTGCGCCACCAAGAAATTTGTTCTGAAGATTTTGCTATTTCACAATCTCTTAAATTTTCTCTGAAATATTTTGTAAACCTTTCCTTAGTAAAATCCCCTTCATGAATATAATTGTCAATTGTTGTATTTACTAATTCATTGACTAATCCAGGCTTTCCTTCCATTTGCCTGTTTAAATCTGCCAAAGAATCATTTATATAATTTATAAGCCTGCCTTTTTCTTCAAAATTTAGCTCACCATCAAGAACCCGGATTACAACCCCTTGATATACTCTTTCTAAAACTCTTTCGCTGGCACCTTGGCATATTCCAAAACGATTTCCCCAAAATTTATACAATAAACTGGGGGGTTGCTCATCATCCTTAGAAACAACATCTTGAGAATCACGATTAGACTCTGTCATCTTTTTGTAGAATTATGTTAAATTTGCACATTGTCTTATTGTTTAATTAGGAACTAACTGATTAATAATATTTAAATCTTTCGACTTCTAATTTTTTTAGATTATCCGGGGATAATCCAATCTAAATAACGTACATAATCTTTGTTAAACTAACTTACATAGATGGATTATTTTATTCAACAATTATCTTAGCTTTCATTGATGTATGGGCGCTACAATGATAGCTAAAAGTTCCTGCGCTGTTGAATGTATGTGAATAACTTTCTCCCCCGGATAAAGTTTCAGAGTTTAACTCATTTCTAGAATCACTTGTAACCGTATGGCTTGCAGAATCCTTGTTTGTCCATTCAACACTATCGCCAACTTTTATTGTTAATATATTTGGTGAAAATACAAAACCACTTATATCAATATTATAACTTTTTGGTGTTGATGAAGACGACGGATTTTCAGGGGGGTTTATAATCTTAACAGCTGAAGTTGTTGCTGGCATGCTGCTTTTAGTAACGAGAAGATATCCTCCTACGATTAAAAATATTCCCACCATTACTGCTAATATTATTATACCTTTTGCCATTTTTATCCCCCTATGATATTATCTATCTTTATAATCAACAGGAGTATATATTGTTTTCTGTCTTTAGGATGAACATCCTATAAGATGTTTAATCTATTTTTATGTCAAGAATGCTTCGCGAAAACTGCATCCTTTAGGATGCAGATGAGCATTCTTGAGCATCCTAAAATTCTAACAAACCACACCCTTTAGGGGGTGGTAAACACAGAGGAATTTTTTGATATCCTCTAAACTTCGTTAAATATATAAAACAAATATTCAAGAGAATTTTTAGCAGTAGCTCAAAAGATTGTAAAAGATAGAAGTTTTTTAAAAAGAGCTTGGCTTCCAATTTTGATTTGGGTTGTCTTAGCAATTTGGGCAGCTAAAGAATTGTTTTTATAATCTGGCTAATAAACAGATGATACAAAATGGGAAAAGAAATTGTGTTAAGCAATGTTGGATTTTTCTTAGGCATGATTGGAGTATTGATAGCAGTAATTCCGTTCTTTAACATGAATAATCCTCAGATATATAATATAATCCTGCCAATGATTTTAGGAATATATTACAGAGATAATTATAAGGCTAATTTTTACACTAATATCCGCTATTAAAGTAGAAGACGAATCCCAATCAATATGAAAAGAGATGTAAAAATGGCAAAAAAGAAAAAAAAGAAAAAAAAAGTTTTCACTTTTGAATAACAACCCCCATTTATATACTCTTTTAATCTTAATCTTATATCGGTTGTCCTGGAAAGGATGTGACTGTGAAAGCCTCTGTTGAGTGCTCAGCTATTAATGTGGTGGAAGGGCTATAACTCACTGCACGAAATCTGTACTCTTTAAGCTTATTTACAGCGCGAGGAAGATAACCATTAAAACAAGCTGATAGGTTAAGATTGATTAGTATTTGTTTGTGGCACTTTCTCACCGAGCCCTAATCATAAAAAGAGAAAATGGCAAAGAAAAAACAAATAAAAAAGAAGGTTAAAAAGAAACAAGTTAAAAAAAGTTGTAGATCTCCAACTAATAAAAGCAAGGATTCTAAAATTAAAAAATTGATCAAACTTGCAAAATCTAAAAGTAAGAAGAAAAAAAGATAATTTCTTATTTAATGAACAGTTAGGGAATTTTTATGTTTACTTTATATTTAGATATGTAGTGTCCGCTATTAAAGTTACCTTGATGTTTTAAGTTAGCCATTTTCTCTTTAATTATTTTTTCTTTCTCATCTTTTCAAGGAAAGCTTGATAAGGAGTTCTAAGCTTTCCATTT
>JAHIEH010000025.1 GCA_018901675.1 Nanobdellota archaeon | reverse complement strand
TGTATTGCAAGGAGAATGCCGATTGAAGATATACAAAAAACATTGAACTTAGACAGCTTGTGTTATGCTTCTATTGAAGATTTAGAAAAGGCAATTGGTTTTCCAAGGGAAAAACTATGCTTGGAATGCTGGGAGGGTTAACCCAAATATAAAATAATTGTAGGAACTAAAAGGCACGCCATTAAAAGAGTCCTTCTTACTCCTAAAGAAACTGCATAGATTCCGAGAAATGCAGAAGCAACAAAAACAACAAATCCCACAATGTCTGAGAAGATGAGAACAATTATTGAAACGAAAATTAAAGTGAAAATTGAAAGTTTGGTGTAGTTAATTTTTTCTATTTTTTGTGAGAAGAATTTTGCCAGTTGGATTGTCAGGAAGAAAGAAATTATGCCGGAGATTAAGCAGACTGCTAAAATTAAAATAAGAATGCTTAGATTTATTTCTCCTATTAAGTTTTCAACTGCAACTGCACTTCCTGTTCTTGTTTTTGATAATGAATAAAGTGCAAGAAAAGAAAATCCCATTACAATTGTATTTGTTGCTCCAAGCAAAACTAAAAAGCCTTTTCTGTCTGTGCGTGAAATTATGTTTCCAAGAATTGCCGCCTGCCCGCTTCCCAAGCCAGGAAGAAAACCGCAAAGAGGAGAGGCAATTATTGTGCCTAAAAGGGGTTTGAAAAGAGGAACTTTTATTTTCTTTTTTATTTCTTGTTTTGGAATTTGAGTTTTGCTTTTTACACTTAATAATAAAGAAGATGCGCCAAACAATCCGCTGAATAAAGGAAGAAGAGGCTCTTTAATCCCTAAATTTAAAACAATTAAGCCGAAAATTCCAGAGAGAAAGAAAATAAGAAAACCTGAAAATTTTTTGCTTTCTGAAAAAATCATAAAACAGGAAACAAGGATTAAAATGAAGGGGATTAAGTTTTTTATTAAATTGTAAATCTTTGGGATAAAAAATATTAAAGGAAAAGATAAAAAAATTAAAGAGAAAATTGCTGCTAAGCCACCATAAGCAGTTAAAACTACTGCTTCATAACCCTGGCCTTTTTTTAAAAGCTGGTGGCCTGGCAAAACAGACAGCTGGGTGTCTGTGTCCGGAGCTCCTAAAAATACAGAAGGTATAAAGTCAAGAAAAGTATGTGTTATTGACATCGCAACAATAAACACGACGAGGTAGATTGTGTTTATTGGGCTGAAGATAGAGCCAGAAAGAGCGACAAGACTGGCGCCTACAAGGTTTATGTGAATTCCTGGAAGAAGGCCGGAGATGGTTCCTGCGAGGATGCCGAGGCAAGTTGCGATAATAAGCTGGAGCAACATATTAATTTGATGTCAATTCTTCAACTTTATTTTATTATTTTATCCAACCTCTAACTTCTGGCATATATGCTTCAATAAATTCTATAATCTCTTTTTTGAATTGAGTGTTTAAGGATATCCCAGTATAATTTGGCTTGTTTTTAATCAATAGCCAGCCCATTTTATTCAATTCTTTGATTATTTTATCTAAATTTTGAAATCTTTTGAAATGTTCTAATCTATCATACCTTGCCCCCCAATTCTTTTTTGAAAATGCTAACTTAAACATCAATTGGGCTTTCTCTTTTTCCATGTTTTTTTGAAGATTATAGGATATTTAAATGTTTCTTATTTTGATAGTTTAAATTATCTTTGGAGAAACATTTATAAACAAAGAATTGATTAAATTCATATGAAAGAAAAAAATGAATCCGCATTTTTAGAATATTTTGGGGATACCCCAAAATTAAGATTTTTAAATTTTTTAATTGGAAATCATTTTTTTGATTTTAATATGACTGACATGGCAAAAGAGGCAAATATCAGCTACAATTCTCTGATGAGTTTTTTTGATGAGTTTTTGAAAAAAGGCATAATTGTCAAAACAAGAAGAGTAGGAAAATCTAATATGTATAAGTTGAACATGGATAATTCTATTGCAAAGAATTTCTTGAAATTTGCATGGTTTTTAACGAAACAGGATTTAGGGATTGGGGAGCAAGAGAAGATTTCTGTTGTTTCAAGCCCGATTAATAATCGACTTTGAGCATGTTGATTGTTTTTTATTTATATGGTTAGATTAAAACTTAGAAGGTTGTATTATCTATAATTTATCTGTAACTGCTCTTAAAGAATTCCCTAAAACTCATAGAACTGTATGCTTGAATGCCCATTATGGTGCCAGCGAGGATGCCGAGGCAAGTTGCGATAATAAGCTGGAGCAACATGCTTAATATGTCAAGAATTGTTTTTTATATAATCTCCTAACTTTAGTTTGTGAGACTTCCAGAACTGATGTTTTTGATAGTAATCAAGATGTATCCATCTTGACAAAATAAAAGCAATTCTTGAGCATGCTCAAGAACCAGACACGCTACACAATTTATTATATGGTTCTTGACAATAGAATATATACTTTTAAAAATCGCGCTTTGTTAAATATTTTATGGCAAAAGAATTAACAGCAGAGGAGAAGTTTGAGCTGATTAAGAGGAATACTGAGGAAATAATAACTGAGAGTGAATTAAAAGAGCTTTTGAAGAAAAAGAAAAAACCGGTTGTCTATTGGGGGACTGCGCCTACCGGGAAACCGCATATAGGTTATTTTTTTCCTATGCTGAAAGTGGCAGATTTATTAAAAGTCGGTTTTAAAGTAAAAATTTTACTGGCAGATTTGCATGCTGCTCTTGATAATGTGCCATGGCCTATTCTTGAAAAAAGGTATGATTATTATGCGAAGATTATCCCTTTATTATTGAAAGCGATTGATGTGGATACAAAAAACCTTGAATTTGTAAAAGGTAGTGATTTTCAGCTTAAGCCAGAATATATGTATGATGTTTTGCAAATGTCTTCTAATGTTTCAGTTCATGATGCAAATAAGGCTGCTTCGGAAGTTGTGAAGCAGGGGGATAATCCCAAGTTGTCTGGAATTATTTATCCTATAATGCAGGCAATAGATGAACAATATTTAGAAGTGGATGCGCAGTTGGGTGGGACTGACCAAAGAAAAATAATGGTTTTGGCAAGAGAAAATTTGCCTAAACTTGGTTATAATTCAAGGATAGAGATAATTACCCCAATAATCCCCGGGCTTATAGGGAAAAAAATGTCTTCTTCTGATGAAAAGTCTAAAATTGACCTCATTGATAATGATGAAACCATCAAGAAAAAAATTGTAAATGCAGAATGTGTTGCAGGAGACCCGGATAATGGAGTCATGGCTTTTTTGAAATATGTTATTATAACAATTAAACAGGATAAAAAAGAGAAGTTTGTTGTTAAAAGAGATAAAAAATTCGGGGGGGATTTAGTTTATAGCAATTATGAGAGTATTGAAAAGGATTTTGTTAATAAATCACTTCACCCGCTTGACTTAAAAAATGCTGTTGCAGAAGAGATTGTCAAGATGTTAAAGCCGATACAAAAGGAGAAAAATATTCTGGATAAACTTGCAAAAGAAGCTTATGGATAACTTCTAAACGCAGGAATTCCTAGGCGATAAATAACTATACTTGGATGGCTAAATTCCCCATAGTTTTAAAAACTTTTGAATATTCAAATTAATATGGTGAAAATAAACCCTTGGAAGATTGGAATAGGTGTTGGGGCTACTTTACTCGGCGCGTACATTGCTTTAACCTCACAAGGTAATTTTGTGGGGGTAATAGCCGGCATTGCTATCGCTGCTTTTGGAATATCTTTAATTGCTTCAAATTAAAATGAATAAAATTGATTTGGAGAAGAATGTATTATACTTGGCGTATAAAAGAAATCTTCAATTATTAAATATTGTTTTAATCTCTGGGCTCGGCGCCCTTTTTGCATATACAGGCGCATTAATTTTAAATCCTGAAAAAATTGTAACCTATACTTTTGTGATGATTCTTGTTGGAGCAATTACTTATATTATTTATAAAAATATTGATGAGACCTTGAGAAAAATCTCTAATCAGATTAAAAAACTAAGATAATTATCTCGTTTTGAATTCCACCACATCCATATCTTTCAGTTTATGATTTAAGCCCACTCTTTGCGCTGGGAATTTTGAAGAAGGGCCCCAGATTTGTGTTTCTTTAACTTTATCGGAAAAGCCGTGGAAAATCTTTTCTGCAACATCTTTAATACTGGAATCCGGATTAAGAATTATCGGCTTATCAGTTTTTCTTTCTCCCGGCTCTTTTAAGAAAACTCTTATTTTTCCAAAACTCTTAAAAACTTTTTCCTTTAGCTCCTCTAACCCATCCTGAGTTTTGCTTGAAATTAAAACAAAGTTGTGCTTTTTGCTTTGCAGGGTGGAATGCAGTTTTCTCTTTTCGTTTTCAGAAAGCAAGTCTGTTTTGTTGAAAGCTATAATTCTTTTTCCTATTGATTTTTCTAAATAGGGATTAATTTTTTTTAGCTCGTCTAAAGAAGTTACTACAACTATAAGCGTATCTGCGCTGTTTACTATGCCTCTGTCCGCATATTCTGACTCAAGGGCAGGAACCTCTATAATCTGGATATTAATTCCAGAAAAAGGTATCATTCCAACTACAGGCGTTTTTGTTGTGAAAGAATAAGCGGAAATTTTCGGGCAGGTGTTTGTCAGCAAGGAGATTAAAGATGATTTGCCTGAATTTGTGAAGCCAACTATAACGGCCTGCATTTCTTCTTTTTTTATTCCGCTTTTGGAAGACTTGCCTGCTTTAGATTTTTTTGCTTTTTCTATCTCCTGTTTCAGCTTTTTGTATCTTGTTTTAAGCTGAGCTCTGACATTTTCCCCTCCTTTATGTTTTGGGACATAAGAAATCATTTTTTCAAGGGCTTTCAGCTTTTCTTCTTTAGTATATGCTAAAAGATACTCCTTTTCTGCTGCTAAAAATTCTGGATGGGCGTTTACGGTCATTGAAAACAACCCCCTGGTTTTTTTCTATTTTCCTCTAATCTCTGAAGGACGATTTCTTTAATTGCCTCTGATGAAAATCGTGTGCTTGTTAACATAAAGTTATTAAACAAGGAGGATTAAAAAAGGTAATGGATAAAC
>JAHIEH010000024.1 GCA_018901675.1 Nanobdellota archaeon | reverse complement strand
TACTCCTTATCTAAAAATATCCCCCGCCCCTCAAAGGGCGGGGGAAAAACACCGATTCAAAAATTTTATAGTGAGATAAACAAAAAATCGGCGCTGGGTGGCGGCAGCGCCGATTTTAAGATAAGTCGGACTATTTTATGTCAATCAAAAATCTTTAAAACTAATATTTTTAATCTCCTACCTTAAACGTCTTTGCAAGTTTTATAAACATCTCGTGCATTATATGGCCTTGCTCATAATACTCTCGAATTACATGTTCCTCTATTTCGGGTTCTGGATGGTCTATATCAAATATAGAAAATCTGGAAGAATTTTCTTTGAATCCTGTTAATACAAAAGCTCTCAAAATTTGTCTAGTAATTGTGTCTGCAACAAATACTAAAAAATCTGATTTGGCTCTAAAATCTTTTTTTGTGGTATACTTTTTAAATAAAGGGTGTTTGTAATATATTTCCACTATTCCTTTGTCCTCAATAAAATCACTAATTCTCTTTGTATTTTTTTTAGAAAAGACGATGTCTCTAATTAAACCGTGAATAGAGGGTTCTGATACAACCGTTACGTCTAATTTAGTGGCCTTATCTTCGTATGATGCGGTAATAATCGCCTCTTCTCCAATATGACCTGTGCCTATAACTTTTATTGGAATTTCTAATTTAATGATGTTTTTTATCATGTATTTACTTAAATTTTCTATATTGGGTAATATCCATTTACCAGCACAATTTATTGGAGATTGAGAACTAAAAGTTATCTCTTTAGAATTTCCGATTACATTTTTATCTATACATAGTTGAACCTTCTTCTCACCGCCATCTATTATATTGGTCTTTTCAGGAACAAAAGCAAACCCATTTGATGGTGAAAAAATAGGATTTTCTAAAACTTCCACACCCAGTTTTTCAGAATGACTTGGTATATTTGATGTTGCAATCACTTCACCTCTAATTTTTGCTTTTTCAGAATATAATTCAATTTGCTTTACAATAAACTCATTCTCAACTGTATCCTTATCAATTTGAATAATAGGATTTTTTACAATTATATCTGGATTTGTGCTTGAAAGAGAAATTTTTAAAGTATCGGTGATTATAGAAGAATTGATAATTAAAAAAGTTGTTTTAGGTTCATATTCTTTTAAGGAAACATAGACTGGATAAAATACAAATGTTTCAGGCTCAACGGGAGGTTTCGTTGGTGTCGGTGGCTTAACACCTTTAATCTCTTTATATATCCTGTTAAGCTCTTTAAGTATCTCATTTTTGGTTTTTTCATCAACAGAATACTCTGATTTACCTTCCTTCTCTTGGATTGCTTCCAATCTTTTATTTATCTCATTAAAAAGTTGCCTATTAAAAGGGTGTTCTGGATCTAGTCCTCGTCTTTTTTCATCTATAAGAACCTCATCAAAGTCTCTAATGAGCTTTTCAATTTCCATTTTTACTTCTCCAAAGAAATTACAAAACGACGGGTCTCTATCGAATCGACATAGTGAAAAATCAGCTACAGAATATTTACCATAGAAGAATAAAAGGCCAGATTCACCATATGGTTTACCTTGTATTAATTCTTCTTTACTTCTATTTATTATTAAATGTATTGGATAATCATTACCACCATAATTAATCTTAAAAGGTTCTTTTAACATTTGTTTTTGAATTTTTGGAGGTGTATATTCTAATAATCTTTTTTCTTTTTGTTTAATATCAAGAATATAAATCTTATAGTCAGGATCTTGTAGTAACTTTCTCAATAAAAAATGGTTTTTTAAGCGTTCACAAATTGTTATAAACTTTCGATCACGAAAATATTCTGGTAGCCTTCCTTTCACTATTGTTCCATTAACGGGTATTGCTAATTCTTCTCTTTCTTTTTGTGAAACTTTTTCGTCTTCTTTTCCAATCCCTGTTTTAAAATCAAGGTGTTTCTTACGTTCATTTACTAAACCATCTTTTATTGTTATTAACCAATTGTCTTCCAAGGCCATCATGGCATCTTTCAGGCCTATACCCTTTTCAGCACTTGTAATTGCTTCTAAATCTTCGCCCATGCTTGTTTGAGTCCCATACTTTAGTGCTTCTTGTAACTTTTTAGAGTCCATTCCTCCTGCATGATCCAGCACATCGATAAATGGTGGACTATTCTTTTTACAAACCAATCTAACAAATATCGGAAAAGGAGGTTTTATTTCTTTAATTTTTGC
>JAHIEH010000023.1 GCA_018901675.1 Nanobdellota archaeon | reverse complement strand
TTTATTTTTCTAAAACAGAGATTAGCTCATCCAAATTAACTTCCTCTGCCTTATTTATAACAAACTCCAGAGTATTAAAAAGTTTGTTATTTTTAACATCCCCGGAAAAAAACATTTCTTTGCCAAGAAGCTCTTGTTTTTTTGCTGCGAGGAAATTAGAATCCTCTAAATTACTTAGCCCTAAAGAAGAAATCCCTTCGTTAAACAAAACAGCCCTTATAGTCTCGGTCCCATCATCTAAAACAAGATTCATAAGAACTCTTTTCTCAGGGATTATCTTTCCATGAGTGGCACAGAGAGTATTCTCCCCTTCCCTGATTACTTTGCCTCTGCACTCAGGGCAAACCCCGAAAAATCTGGGCTCAAATATCTGAACAATAAACGCCCTTGTTTTTACATTGTCTGCTAATTTAAATTCAAGGATATTTTTTTCTCTTGAAACAATTTCTGACTTTACATCATTTACCGGTTCATTGCTTAATTTCATTTCAGAAAAGCTTCCCAAATGCAGTTCATTCTCCCTCATACTCGCATTTCCTATATCCACAACACTCCCGGCTAGCATCTGCCCTTTTTCAATTAAATCAATATGATTGGTGTCCCACAATACCACTTTAATATTAGCAGTTTCATCAGCAACGATTAAATTTGCGACTTTACCCTGCCTGCCGTTTTTATTAAACTCTCTTACTGGAAAAAGACTGATAACCTTGCCGAGAATGTTCACTCTCTTCATCCCTGGAAGAAGTTCATTAATTTTCAGCTTTTCATTGTCAAAATTAATCCCAAGTTCGGCCGCAATTATCTGTGCAGATCCTTCTCTGCTTATCAGCCCGGAAAGCTTTGCCCTCTTTGCTTCAACTCTTCTTTCAAGCTCCTCTTTTTCCACACCAGAAGCCCTGGAAATTTTTTCCAGGATTTTTTCATAATTGCCAGGAATCATAAAACATAAAATTATCCGGTATTTTTAAGTATTGCTGTGTTATTTTTTCATGATTAAAAAAGTTATTAACATACTTAAGAAAGATTTAAAAATGGACAATCGTTCATTATAATGGACAATTGTAACATAAAATGGACAAGATAATAGAATATTTGGTTAAAGATCCAGAAAGAGAGTTCCATATAAGAGAGATGGCTAAACTCCTTAAAAAATCTCCTACCACCATATCCAAAGAAGTAAAAAAATACGAGAAAAGAAGCATTTTAAAGTATGAAAAAAAACTAAATCATCTGTTATTCAAAGTTAATACAGAAAACCCAGAGTTTAAAAAATTAAAGACAGATTACAATCTTTCTTTGATAAACAAATCCGGAATAGTTGATTTTCTAAATAAAGAATTTAATTATCCTTCTGTAATTGTTTTATTTGGTTCTTTTGCAAAGGCAGAAAATAATAAGAACAGTGATATAGACATAATGATAATAACACCAAATAAAAAAGAAAGAGATTTATCCGAATTTGAAAGGAAAATAGGGCATAAAATACAGCTTCACCTCTATTCTAATAAAGAGATTAATATTATGAAAGAAAAAAACAAAGAATTGCTAAATAACCTTATTAATGGATTGATACTTTCTGGATATTGGGAGATTTTTAAATGAAATTTGAAGATTTTATAAGAAACGGGCAGGTAAAAAAGGTAAGCAAAGACATCTTTTTAATAAAATCTCTATACAAAAATACTTTAAATGATTTAAAATATCTTAACACTCAAAAAATAGATGTTCTTTCTGCAAGAAAGATACTCTCTAATTATTACGATTGCCTGAGGTCTATTTTAGAAGCAATTGCTTCTCTATTTGGATACAAAATCTATCAACACGAAGCTTTTGCATATTTCCTTAAGGAAAATGGAGAAGAATTAAATTCACTAAAATTTGATAGATTTAGAAAGATAAGAAATAAAATAAATTACTATGGTGAAGAAATCTCGGTTAAAGAATCAGAAGAAATAGTGAACGAGATAAAAGAGCTTATTAACGAGCTGATAGAGAAATACCTTAAGAAGGAATTTTAAACACAAATTCTACCCAGTTCCAGCAAATTTATAAATCCCCTTTTCAGTTTATCACTATGGGAATTGCAGCAGTAAAGATAAAATTAATGCCTACTTCTCCTAGTGTAAACCTTGAAAAGATAAAAGAACAAGCCAAAGAAATAATAGAAATCAACAAGGGAAAAAACCCTTCTTTCAGCGAAGAGCTCATTGCCTTCGGTTTAAAAGCAATTATAATTTTCTTTGCATGGCCAGAGGAAAAAGAGCTCGAGCTTCTGGAGAAAGAGCTTGGAGATATAGAAAATGTCCAGTCAGTCCAAGTAGTGGATATGAGACGGGCGATTGGATGATCTTTGGTAGATGGTATTTTTTATAATTACCTAAAAAAAATTCTTTTCAAAAATCTGAAAAAAGGATTAATCACCACAAAGAATAACAAAAATACCGCTAAAATCAGCAATAAATTAAAACTTGCAAGCCAATGGGTATAATTCTTAATTGAATAAACTGCAATTGCAGAAATAATTAGGGAGATAACGGTTATACTGGGGGTATTTTCACCTAGCCGGGTTTTTTTAAGAGAAGAGAAAACAATTGCAAAAATCAATAGAAAAAAAGCAATGAGAACCACTAAGGGGCTTTGATAGAAATCTTCAAAACTATAATTAAAATAATCAAATAAGCTCATTTTTTCAATTCCTCTGCTACTTTATGCAGCATTTTCCTGTCCAATTTTTCTTTTTCTTTCTCGCTTTTTTCTCTGAATATTTTGGTAATTTTTGCAGATGCTTGGTTTATTCTGCATAGGAGAATGAACAGAATGAACAGAATAAAAAACCATACCCCGCTCCAAATTCCTTCTTTATAGAATATTAATCTAAGCATGGATTCTGAAATCATTTTATAAATGCCAAATTGTGCCAAAATAATTGCCATTATCAATCCCAGAGTTATTGAAACGGCCTGGCTGAAAGCCGAATAATTTTTTAGTATCACGCCTATATTATAAAAAAAGAAAACCCATAATATCACTGCAAATAAGAGATTTAAAGATAAGTCGTAATCCTGTCCGAATAGTGCCACAAAAATAAAATTAACCTGTTTGAACAGGCCGTCAATAGAGAATACAATCTTATTCTGAAGCAGAATTATTTTCCATTCCTTGCCAAGATAATCCCATTTAGTTTCCTTAATGCCTTCAATCTTGCCCTGAATATCTTCAAGATTCTCCGCCCCCTTGTCAATACCCTGCTCTAAATTACCAAGAGTATCGGCATTATCAACAGCGACATAACCCTGAATAGATTTCTCTATATGATTAGAATTAATACTGGAGTTAATGTTATACACAGCTAAAGAAACCAAGATAACTAATGCCAAAAAGATAACTGCAAAAAGCAATGATTTAACCATTTTTGTTTTTCTATCTCTTTTATTCCCCCCCTTATTCTTAATAACTCTTTTTTTTCTCATGATATACCAAAGAAATCAATGTTTAAAAGATTTGTCAAACCAGCTATAAAAATCTATTTTTAACTTTTAAATGCCTTTGCTGCCTTTTTAAAACTCTTAATTGCTCCAGAAACCTCGTTTGCACCTTTCTCCATAGTAGCCGCATCTTTTAAATGCCTCAATTGTGCCCCCAAAAAAACATTCAAAACTAAAAAGATAATAAATGGAACAATAATTCCAACTGCAACAGACAAAACTCCTATTCCTGAAGCTAATCCGAATGCCCACACAGCAATATACATTACTAATTTTAAATTAGCTGCAATTATTGCTAAAACACCTGCAATAACCCAAGCTACTGAATTTGAAAATGCCCCAAAATTATTAAAAATATCTCCAAAAGTCACAAACAGCATAATGAAAATTCCAAGAATGATTATAAACGAACTGATTGCACCTACTTGTTCAATTAAAAAAGTTGGAATTCCACCAATAAAATACGATAGAAAATTAAGATTAGCATTACCTAAAACATCTCCTGCCTGCTGGAACACCCCGGCTCTGGCAGTAACAGAAGTAGAACTACCAAATGATTTGGTTAAAGCAGTTATTCCCCAAATCAGTAAAGCCAGCCCTATAATTGTTCCCAGAATTATTAAAACCGCTTTTCTAGATGTCTGCCCTCTTCTTCCTCTAATCATTTTAAAATTAAGTTTTTAGCATTTATAAATATTTATCTTCTTCTATACCCCACAATCTTATTTTTGTGGTATATCGGAACTTCAGCTCCTGCTTTATTTCCTGGAAATTTCAGCATAAAAATAATCCCTATAAATATTAAAATTCCTCCGACACTCATCAATTGCAGATTGGTTATTTGTTGAGGGAGAGAAAAAGGAATTAACTTTTTTATCGGTTCCACAGTCATAGCCATCGCTAAAAGCCCGAGAATTACAAAGACATAACTTATCACCTTAGCCATATTAATCAACCTTTTATAAGATACATAAGAATTTCCGATATATAAAGTTTTTTATACCCTTGTTTTTTACTTTAATTATGCTATCACCTGAACAGGCAGAGCAGATAAAAAGCCAGATAATTGCCCAAATAGAACAGAACTTTCCGCAGGATAAAAAAAATGATGCCAAAAGCCAAATAATGGCTATGAATGATGAAGAGCTGGAAGTATTTCTTAAAAGAAATAGCTTGATTCAAGGCACAGAAGATACTGTTCAAAACCAGGAGTGTGTTTTCTGCTCAATAATCAAGGGGGATACTTCTTCCTATAAAATAGATGAAAATCAGGATGCAATAGCGGTTTTAGAAATAAATCCAATAAGCAAGGGCCACAGCTTGATAATTCCAAAAGAGCACATATCTTCTGCAGATGAATTGCCTTCTGAAGCTTTCAACCTTGCAAAACAAGTTGCAAAAAGAATAAAATCAAAATTTAATCCAAAAGATGTTGTTATCTCATCAACAAAAGCATTCAACCATATCATAATTAATCTTCTTCCTATATATGAACAGGAGCATCTTGGCTCTCAAAGAACAAAAGAAAATACAGAAACGCTCGAGAAAATTCAAAAAGAGATAGAAAAAATTCCCGAGCCAAAGAAACCAGAAATAATTGAAAAAGAAAAGCCGAGAGAATTAGAAGGAAAAATACGGCTGCCAAGAAGGATTCCTTAATTCTGTATCAATTATCTTTGATTTTCAGTGTTAAGTATTACACATCAATAACATTCTTCAACATAATTTGTATCTTTTGTCAGCATTATAGCTATAATCACCCTTTTATTATGCATAATAAATCACGAATCTATAGTAAGAGACTTTAGACTTTTCCCATTTTGTTTCTTGCTATATTCGAGAGAACAAAAAGCAACAAGGAGATATTTTGGTCTCTCGTTATAATTAATAAATAACCTCCCATCAGCAAAAAACTACAAAAAACCAAATCCTCCAAAATAGCCGATAATTAACACTAAAAAAGCAATCAAAAATACAGGCACAAAGGGAATTCCCTGCCTTATTAAAACCTGCTTATATCTTCTTCTAAGTTTTCTTATTTCATCTTTTGTAAGCCCTTCCCAGTCTGCTTTTATCTTTTCCCTTCCTACAATTAAATCTTTGTAAAGCCAGTCTCCTTCGATTAATTCACTGACTTTTATTTTTTTAATCATGCAAGACTCATCAACTGCCTTTGCATATAAATAGAAATAAGGGAAGATAAAAATCACCGCCCCTAAAAAGAAGAGTATTGCCTGAAAAAAACCCGCAAACATAATCACTAATCCAAAAGCCATAATCAGCAGGAACAGATTTTTATTTTTCAAACTTATCTTATAAAACTCTTTTTTAAATTCTTTTTTATGTTTTAAAGCAAGAGCCACGCTCCAAACCAATCCATAAAAAGCTCCGCTAATCAGGAATATCAGCAAAAAGACAGCAAAAATTTTAAGATTAATAAAAGAACTTTCAGAAAAAGATATTATTGGCCCAAGGCTAATAAACAGCTTGGCATCCCCTCCTGCAAACAATCTTCCATAATAAAACAAATTCCCCAAAACAAAGAATATTCCCAAGCCAATAAGCCCTTCATATAAAAAAGCAAAACCCTTATCACTAAACAAACTGTAAAAAAACCTAAAACCCAGAGCAAATGCTATCAAAGAAAAACTAATCCAGTTTGCAACTTCTCTTTTTTTCAAATCCTGAATAGTTGCAGCTGCAATCCAGATTAATCCGAGCATAGCCAGAAAAATCACCACCATCATAAATGATTAAGAAAAAATATGTTTATTAAGGTTATGAAACCATGTAAGCATTATTAGTTAATACTTAAAAATTATCAACTTTATTAATAAACATCTATTCTCAAATACCAAAACAATATAATAAACCCCAACCGCAGGCTCTTGCTTAACAACCATTTCTCACATCATAAAAGTTAATTTAAGCTATATGCTTTCCAGAACAACAGATTTTTATAGATAACCCTTCTTCCTCTGTTATGGAATATAATCAAGAAAAGAAAAAAATTACATGCAAAAGAGAGCTAAGTGAATTGGACAGGTTTGCACTGGATTTTTTAGGGATAATAGAAAGATTTACTGATTATGTCGTGATTTCGGGTTATGTCTCTATTTTATTAGGGAGATCCAGAGTTACAGAAGATATAGACATATTTATTAAAAAGATTACAAAAGAACAATTCTCAAATATGTATAATGCCCTAAAAGAAGCAGGGTTTTGGTGTATAAATGCAGAAAAAGAAGATGAAATTTTTAGCTATCTTGAAGAAGGATTGGCTGTAAGATTTTCTTATGAAAAAACAGCTATCCCTAATTTCGAGCTTAAATTCCCTAAAGATAAGCTTGATGAAGAGGTTTTTAGCGATTTTATCATAGTAGAATTGCCAAAAGGAAGTATTAAAATATCTTCATTAGAAAGGCATATTGCTTTTAAGAAATATTACTTAAAATCAGACAAAGATAAAGAAGATGCAAAGCACATTGAAGAGGTTTTTAGCAGTAAAATTGATTATAATAAAATTAATAAGCTAAAAGAACTTATTAAGAATAGGAACAAAAATGCAGGAAAATAAAAGAGTTTTTATGAAGCCGGGGAAAAACAATAAAGAAGACAGGATTAATTTTGTTAAATTCTGGGCAAAATATGTAAGAACCCATGAGGATGAAGAATGGAGCAGACAGCAGAACATGCTTATAAATTCTCAGATAAAACCAAGGGTTTCAATTAAGGAGAAGGCAGAGAATTGATTATGCTAAGCACATCAAACAGAAGTAAAAAGTTGTTAATTAAACCAAGAGGATATATTATAGCGTTATGTCAAGAACCATACAATAAATTGTATGGCGTGTTCTGGTTCTTGAGCATGCTCAAGAATTGTTTTTATTCTCTCGCGAACTAAAGTAGGGAGTTTTCATAAAAAACAATTCTTAACATATAAAAAACCTAACAGATATAGTCTTATCATTTATTAGATGTCAAGAACCATACAATAAATTGTATGGCGTGTTCTGGTTCTGGAGCACCTCAAAAATTGTTTTTTCTTTCCCATGAGTTAAAACAGAGGGTTTACGAAAAAAACAATTTTTAATGTATTAACTAATTATCCCCATTTAATCATTAATGAGATTAATTAAATCAGCTAAATCTAATTATTATTTTAAAACAATTAACTAATCATAATCCGCCCTTTAATTTCTTATTGATAAATTCTCTACTTATTATGTATTGACTAATTATATAACCCTCTTTTAACCAATTAAAGTAGCTAAACATCAATTATAAACCGACTATTTGATTTGGCATAATAGCTATTGATTTTGTGTTTAATCTTTTTCTATGATTCAAGCCCTTGCCCCCACATTCACCGCCCTTCCCATGCCGCCATGCTTGTAAGGGTGTTTCTTCTTCTCCTTTCTCTTGTTCTTCCTTTTATTCCTCTTGTCATTAAAGCCGTATTCATCTGCCATGATTATGGGTAGAAGCAACAATTGTTTAAAAAAGTTTGCAGATTGTTAAGTAAACGTCAAAACCTAACATTTGCTCTCCATTTAACGATGTCGGAATTCATTTTATTATTAATCAAAAAGTCCTTGAGTCTGGTTTTGGACTTTTGGATGCTCCAAATTGAAAACTGCCTAACATTAACTTCATCTTAAATAATACAATTTTCAATTATGGACATAATAAAAATCGGCGAGATTGGCGAGCAAGAGAAGTCAATAGAACAGAAATTATTAAGCTGAAAGTATTCTATATGAAACCGATGTTATGATTTATAGTTTGTTTAACATGAATAAAAGATTTAGATAAATTTTGGGATAGGTACAGCAAGAATTAAGCAGGTGAGATACTTCCCTCTCCTTCTGCACAAGTATGACTTTTTGTTTCTGTTCCCGCTTTATACTTAACAATATCACCCGCCTTTTTACAACTTGCTTTAGCTGCAGCTTCAGTATTATAAGGTGTGTCCTCACAACTCTTCCCATCCACCAAGATTTTTTCAGAAAGCTTCATGTTATCGCAGAATGCAGCAAAATCTTGTTTATCCACAATTCCGGTGCAATCATCAATTTTTGTCTCTAATGTAGCTTTGGTTTCTAAATATTTGCATGTAGCATATTGTTTCAAACCATCAATTTCTACTTTCTTAGGAACATTACAATAATCATCTATCTGTCCTCCTTGTGCAAACAAATTGCATGTTGAAACAGCAACACCTAGTTTAGGGAAACTTCCGAATAAATCTCCAATAGGCCCAAAAAAGCCAGTCATTACTAGTATAACTAAAACTAAGAGAATAGCAGCAATAACAACAGCAATAATAGTACCCCACTCGCCACCTGCCTGCCCTCTTCTATTCATCCTCTTTATCATATTCTTAATAATTACTTTTATCTTTTTAAATGTTTTCTTGAGTTGTCAAGAACCATACACTGAAGTGTATGGCGTGTTCTGGTTCTTGAGCACCTCAAAAATTGTTTTTTCTTTCCCATGAGTTAAAACAGAGGGTTTACGAAAAAAACAATTTTTAATGTATTAAAACGCAAATGCCATAGAGATTACTGGCTTATAAGCAACTTCTAGTTTTGGTGAAAGGGCATAAAATTCTGCCTCTTTCAAAGTTAGTTTTATTTTTCTATTTTCCAAACTAACCTCAAATTTATTCTCTTCAATTTGGCTTTTCAACTCCTCTGAAATGCCAGAAATCTTAATTTCTGACTTAAACTCCTCGCTAAATTTGGTTTTTATATACTCATCAGTTGGCTTATCAAACAATTCATATGCCTCTTTAATTACTTTCGTAGCTGCTTTTTCTCCAGCTTCCCCAAGATAAAATTTTGCTTCTCCTTCTTCAAGATAGACGCTGTTTACCACATTTGCATCCACAATATTCGCCTCAATTTTCCGTGAGTTAGTTAAAAAAACAAAAATACTTATGATAGTTGTGATAAAAACTAACAAAACAAGAATAGTAACTGCAATATCCCCTCTTTTGTTTCTGTTAAATTTATTTATTATCATTTTAATTAGCACATATGGCAATTTTTTTATTATCTAAACCAATATAAGAGAAAGCAGCACTTTCATCGAAAGGATCACAATAAGTCCCACCAGAACCCGCCCCGGAAGAAGACTCTGCTGAATAATCACTATTTTCTGAATAATAATACTGGTCTATTTTATCTTCGGGGTTATATACCCTAATCCATGTCCTATAATAACCCGACGCAGGTAGGGGGAAATTTATATCAATAAATGTTTTTGCAACTTCCTTAAACTTATCTACTTTCTCTTCTTTATTTTCATTTAAATTTCCAGATATCAATTTCTTAACATCTATCTTTTCTCCATTAAACTCCACAGGAGTATTAAGAAAAACAAAAAGCGCTCTCTGGAATTCCAGACTAACTATCCCCCCGCTTTCTTCAGTCTGAATTTTATTTCCGCTCCAGAGCATAATTTTTCCTTTAGCCAAAAAAGTAACCATAGAGATATACATGATTAGAACAAAAAATATGATAAAAAACCCAGCCATCCATGTGATAGTCGATGCTATCTGCGCTTTTTTACATCTTATTTTTAATCTTTTTATCATTCTAATTTAACACTCGCTATTTTTTCTCCTATTTGATTTGAACCAGCCAGAATTTCCATAGTTCCTTTCTCAACCTTCCCATTTTTATAAAAAAGAATCGGCTCTTTTCTAGGAACACATTTTGGATAATGCTCTCCTAAATTGCATTCAGTCTCAAAACTTCCTCCCACTTTACTGGAGATTTCTTTTTCTTTGTTTCCAGAAGAATCAAAAATAGTCACTCTAAAATAAAAATATCCCTTATCAAAAATTTCTCTGCTTAACCCGCATTTAGCAAAAATTTTATCGCTGTCATCAAAGAGCCCTAAATCTACAAAACCCCCTTCATTAAGGCAGTTAGCAAGCTTATCATAGATAATTTCTGCTTCTGCATTTCTCGAATCAAAATCTGCAGAATAAAATAATAACACCCCACCAACTACTGCTATTCCAACTAAACCAAGTATAAAAAACCACCAAATAGATAAGAGTTTTTCTCCTCCTTTTTTGTTCATCATTCTTCTTTCTCCAGTTCTTTTAATTGGCTGTCAATATTATTTAATTCCTCAACTCTCTGCGCAACTTCATCAACATAATAATCCTGTGAGATGATAGGTTTCCCATCTTTATCTGTTCCGCAACCCCATCCATTATAACCCCTTACAGCAGCATCCATCCCATAATAAGTTTTTTTTCTATATTCTTCTGTGCATGCTCCTGTAAATTGTTTCCCATTTTTATCCCGGTTATAATTATCCCTTAAAATTCTTGCCCCTGTTTCAATATTTAACTCAGTATCACTTACTAATTGGTTTTTACATTTTTCTTTTTCTAGAATCAGTCCATAATCTTCGCCATGCATAAGATTTAT
>JAHIEH010000022.1 GCA_018901675.1 Nanobdellota archaeon | reverse complement strand
TGCATTGATTATTTGTATGTCCTTTGATTCTTAGTTTAAAATATTCTTTTCTAACCTCTTCTTTTATCATGCAAAACCGAGGAAATCAAACGAGAACTAATTTTCGGTTTTGCCTAGGACATATGTCCGCTGGTTATACACTATCACAAACCTTTTAAAGATTAAGAACTAAGCAAATTTAGAGGTGTCAGGCATCTCAGCTGTTTCTGGGAAAATTGAGAATTAATTGAAATAAAATGGAAACTAAAGAAAACCGGAAATTTTCTAACTTTCCATTTTAGGGGGATAAGCAAAAAATGGAAACTAAAGAAATAATTCATTTAGATAATACATGTAAAAGATACCGGATGGGAAATTCTGTGGTTGAAGCCCTTTGCCATGTTAGTTTGAAAATAAAGCAGGGAGATTTTCTTGCAATTGTGGGGCCGAGTGGAAGTGGAAAAAGCACTATGATGAATCTTGTAGGAGCATTAGACCTCCCTACAGAAGGAGAAATTTATCTTGAAGGACAAGACATAGCGCATTTGCATGAATCAGACCTGGCTCAGATAAGAGGAAGAAAAATTGGTTTTGTCTTTCAGACTTTTAATTTAATTCCTACTTTAACCGCATTAGAAAATGTTATGCTTCCCATGTTATTCCAAGATGTTCCAAGACAGGAAAGAATGAAAAAAGGAAAAGAACTGTTAAAATTAGTAAAACTGGAGCATAGAATGGATCATCTTCCAAATGAACTGTCTGGAGGCGAGAGGCAGAGGGTTGCTATCGCAAGAGCATTGGCAAACAATCCAGATGTGATACTTGCAGACGAACCAACAGGGAATTTAGACAGCAAGACTGGAAAAGAAATTGTAGAAATCCTTATAAACCTAAATAAACAAGGAAAAACCATCATCATGGTTACACATGACTTGGAAAAAGCAAAGCTTGCCAAGCATATAATTAAATTGAAAGATGGAAAGGTAGAAAAATAAAATGAAAAGAAAAATCTTAACTTTAATAGTTGCAAGCATTTTTGTAATTGCATTAATACAAAGCCTTGCTGCCCTAACTATCAGTTCTGTAGACAGCAATCCTAGTGAGATTGCTCCTGGAGAAAAGGTGTCTTTGAATATTGAGATTCAAAATAACTTAAATGATGATGCAGAAGAGGTGGTAGTTGTTTTAGATTTAACACAAGTTCCTTTTTCACCCTATCAGTCCTCAAATGAGCAAACAATTGAGGAAATTAAAGAGGATGACGAGGAAAAGTTCAAATTTGAGCTGATTGCAGATTCAGATGCAAAATCAGGAAATTATAAAATTCCAGTAAAAATTAGTTATAAAATAGGGGATGAAATTAAAGATAGCCGGGGCTTGGTTAGTTTGCTTGTAAATGCAAAACCAGAGATATCATTAAGTGTAGATAACTCTGCTTTAATAAAAGGAAAGGAAAATAATTTAAATATTAAAATAATCAATTCAGGTTTGGGGGAAGCCAAATTGTTAAGCATAGAAATTCTTCTTGTCAGCGGGGTTAAAGTTACTGGAGCAGATAATATTTACATTGGAAATTTAGACAGCGATGATTTTGATGTTGCCGAATTTAAGGTGTTTATACAAGATGATGCGAGCTCTTCTCCAGTCATACTGGTGAAAATAAATTATAGAGATTCTGCAAATAATCAAAAAACAGAGGATTTCAATTTACCAGTAAAGGCTTACACACAAAAAGAAGCAACTGAACTTGGCTTAATCTCCAAAAACAACAATTTACTTTATATAGGGATAGTTATCGCAGTTGTACTTGTATTTATTATTTACAGAAAAATAAGAAAAAGAAGAAGATTAGCTAAAATAAATAAAGGGCAATAAAATGAAAATACAAAAATTAGAAATTTTTGTCCTTCAAAAACAAGAAGTTTTAGAAGAAACAGGAAATTTTTTGCCTTTAAAATTCAAGAATAATTTAAAATGAAAGATTTCTTGCTCCTTGCATTTAATAACCTTAAAAGAAAAAAACTTAGAAGCTGGCTGACTATGATCGGAATTTTTATTGGTATAGCTGCAGTGGTGGGGCTTATCTCTCTTGGACAGGGTTTGCAAAACACCATCAGCGAACAATTCCAACAACTAGGAAGCGATAAGATTATTATCTCCACAAAAACTCTTGGGCCTCCTGGAAGCGCAACAAGTGATAAACTTATTTTAAAAGAAAAAGATTTGAAAACCATTCAAAATGTTCGAGGAGTGGAATGGGCAATTGGATTTTTAGTTAAAACAGGACAGACAAAATTTAAAGGAGAAACAAGGATTGGTTTTACGATGGGGATAAATCCTGAGGATTTAAAAAGACTAGAGGAGGTTCAGCCTTTTTATATTGAAAAAGGAAGAGGGCTAAAGGAGGGGGACAAATTCAAAGCGCTTGCTGGTTGGAGCCACGCTAACGGAGATATATGGAAGAGGAATATAGAAGTAGGTGATAGTATGGAAATTGAAGGGCAAGAATTTAAGATTGTTGGGATTCTTAAAAAACAGGGGAACCCAATTGATGACAATTCTTTTACAATCCCTAAAGACACATTAAGGGAAATAATGACTGTGGGGGACGAGGAAAGTGGAATATTGGCAAAGGCAGCAGAAGGATTTAATGCTGTAACTGTAGCAGAGGATATAGAAAGAAAATTAAGAAAAGAAAGAGGAGAAAAAGAAGAACAGGAAACTTTTAATGTTCAGACTTCAGAACAGCTTTTAGAAACTTTTACTAATATTTTTGGAATTGTTCAGGCAGTTTTAGTGGGGATCGCGGCGATTTCCTTGATTGTGGGGGGAATTGGGATTATGAATACTATGTATACTGCAGTTTTGGAGAGAACTAAGGAAATAGGAACAATGAAAGCAGTTGGAGCGAAAAATTCGGATGTATTGAAGATATTTTTATTTGAATCAGGGTTGCTGGGGTTGGTAGGAGGAGTGATTGGGATAGCGATTGGATTTTCTCTTGGGAAAACAGCAGAATTGATTGCATCTAATTATTTGGGGACGGATTTATTAAGGGCTGATTTTTCTCCCTTGCTGATAATCGGAGCTTTACTCTTTTCGTTTTTAATCGGAAGCCTTTCTGGTTTGTTTCCTGCATTACAAGCCGCAAGATTAAAACCTGCAGATGCCTTGAGGTATGAATAAAGAAATTGACTAAAATTTCGCTATGTCAAGAATCTTTTTTATTTTGTATGAGATTCTTGAGCACATTCAGAAACTAAAAGTTTCTGATGTTTCTATAGCAAGCTAAGGAATATTTTCCGCGAAATTTTTTGCTTCGCAACCGTCAATTTCAATCTTTCCAAATCTGACATCACAGCAAGTGAGGGGTGTTAAACCCAGATTTGAAAATAAAAATAATTATCTCTTGCAATATAAAACTTTAAAAACCAACTTAGCTTTGAAAATTCACTAAATTAAAAGAGAGGAAAAATGAAAAAAATAGGAAATTTTTTGCCTTTAAAATTCAGGAAGAATTTAAAATGACCAAGAAATGTATTTATTGCGGAGCAGCTGTGGATGATAATTCAGTTATAGACTTCTGCGAGAGATGTGGGGTGATGGTTTGGGGACAAAAGATGTTTAATACAATAAAGAAGAACATGGAAGATGCTAGGGAAAGTGGAGATCTAGAACTTTACCCAGAACAGGTTAAAGCGCTAAGAGGCGGATAATAAGTTATCCACTAAAATGGAGGGTGATGTAGTAAAACCCTTAAAAAGGCATTCTAGATAGTTTTTTAAATAGGATATTTCTGACTAATTTATGGGTATAAGAAAAAAAACGAGAGATAGTGGAAAAATAAAACTTAGTAGATACTTTCAAGAGATTAAAACAGGAGACAGAGTTGCGGTAGTTATAGAACGAGGAGTGCAGTGGAGTTTCCCAAAAAGACTGCAAGGGAGAAGCGGAGTGATAGAAGAAAAAAGAGGAGATGCGTATTTGGTAAAGATTAAAGATCAAAATCAGGAAAAAAGATTTTTAGTTGAGCCAATACATTTAAAAAAATTAGAATGATTATACACTAATAAAAATGATAAAAAATAATGAACCTTTAAGCATGGTGGAAGCATTGGGATTAATGAAAAAAGTAGGAGTTGAAAATCCAGAGTTGGTTAGTTTTATAAATAAATTTACAGAGATAAAACCAAAAGATGCTGAAGAGATAAAAAACAAGATAACCAATTTAAATCTTCTTAAAGTAAAATCAGAGCACATAGCGCATATAATCAATTTAATGCCAGAAAATGAAATTGATTTAAATAAAATTTTTGTTGATGTTGGTTTAGATGAAAATGAAGCAAAAAAGATACTGGATATTATTAAAGAATATAAATAACAAAGAAAATGGAGAAAGAAGAATTCGCAATAGTCTTAGAATATTTACCAAATGGATACCCTCTAGAGAAAAGAATGATGCCCATAGCACAATCAATTGGGGAGAAGAACTTAATACTTTTAGAGTTAGTCCCGCGAAGAGGGGTTTCTTTAGAGATTGGTGAAAGGGCTTATATTGGTGAGGGGAAAAGGGATAAAATTTATTATATTTTAGGCAGGCTACCAAGAGAAAAGTTAACAGAATCTGCAAAGATACAGCTACAAGAATTTATAAAAAAGATAACAAATGAACAGGAGAAGAAATTTGTAGACTTTTTTAATAAATCAGGAGCAATCAACAAGCGAATACATCAAATTGAGCTTCTACCGGGGTTTGGTAAGAAGCATATGAAAGAGATTTTGGAGAAAAGGAAAGAAAAAGAATTTGAATCGTTTGAAGATATGAAAAAAAGGATACACAACCTTCCTGACCCGGCAAAGGCTATAGAGAAAAGAATATTCCAAGAATTAACTGAAATGGAGAGATACACTTTGTTTGGCAATTAAAGAAAATCTTTAAAAAGTTACTATAACCCAAAAAACTATGGTATTTAATCAAATAACAGCAGAACCAAGAGAAAAACAAAAAATGGAAGAAGGCAAGATAATTAGGATTTTATCTAAAGACATATCTGGAGATATGAAAATTTATCCAGGATTAACTAAAATAAAGGGAGTATCTTGGGCAGTTAGTAATGCTGTATGTAATGTGTTAAAAATAGATAAAAAAAGAAAAGTTGTTTCTTTGACAGAAGAGGAAATAAAGAAGATATCTGAATTTATAAAAAATCCAAAATTACCCTATTTTATAGTTAATAGAAGATCTGATAGAGAAACGGGAGGAGATCTGCATTTTATTGGAACTGATTTAGAGCTAAAAAGAGATTTTGATATAAAAAGATTAAAGCAAATTAAGAGTTATAAGGGTATAAGGCATGCTTCTGGCCAGCCAGTAAGAGGGCAGAGAACAAAGGCTCATTTCAGAACAAATAGGAGAAGAGGCGTAGGAATTAAAGTCAAGACCAAAAAGGAGACAAAGGAATATATAAAATGAAAATACAAAAATTAAAAATTATGGAAAATAGGCAATTTTCCAAATCATTCAAAACAAAAAGTTTTGAAGATTTTGTCCTTCAAAAACAAGAAGTTTTAGAAGAAATAGGAAATTTAAAATGATAAGAAAACATAAAACATATTCCAGACCAAGAAGGCCCTTCGACAAAGTGAGAATTATTGAAGAAGAGAAAATAAAGAAAGAATTTGGATTAAAAAACAAGAGAGAGATATGGAAAGCAGAAGCGAAAATTGGTTCTATAAGAGAGAGAGCAAAAAAATTGATTCCTGCTGGTCAAGAAGAGCAACATGCATTATTTAACAGATTAAAAAAAATGGGATTTAATGTAAGCTCAATTGGAGATGTTTTAGCTTTGGATAAAGGCGATTATCTTAAAAGAAGACTACAGAGTGTATTAGTAAGTAAAAAAATGGTGTCTACTTCAAAAACTGCAAGGCAATTAATCACTCATAAAAATGTTTTGGTAAATGGAAAGATTATGAACTCCCCATCATATATAGTCCCTCTAAATTTAGAGGATAAAATCTCGCTTAAAATAAAATTAAAAAAGAAAGCGGGAAAGATAATCGGAGAAACTGGAGGAAATGAAAGTGGAGCAAGTTGAACAAATTGAAAAAATAAAAGAAAATGAGAAAAAGAAAAGAGAAATAGAAGCAGCTGTTAATATTTACACCTCTTTTAACAATACTATTGCGCATGTTACTGATATGTCTGGAAAAACTATTGCAAGAGTTAGTGGGGGGATGGTCACAAAACAGGATAGACTAAAGGCAAACCCAACTGTTGCAATGTTTATAGCAAAAAGGATTGCTGAAGAGATAAAGGAATTGGGAATTACTTCTTTATATGTAAAAATAAAAGCTGAGACAGGAAGCACTGCCCCTGGGCCTGGAGCAAATGCAGTGATAAAAAGTTTGTCAAGAGCAGGTTTTAAAATTTTGAGCATCATCGACTTAACTAAGATTCCGAGAGGTGGGCCTAAAGAAAAGGGCGGAAGAAGAGGAAGAAGAGTTTAAAAATCAAAAATTGTTAAAAATTTCATAAAATGAAACTGATTGAAAAGAAAGAAAACCAAATTGTCTTTACTTCAAATATAGAAGAAAGCTTAGCTAATGCTATAAGAAGATATACTTACGAAATACCGATTCTTGCTATTGATGAGGTAGAGATTTTTAAAAATGATTCAGCATTATACGATGAGACTATTGCTCATAGACTCGGATTAATCCCTCTAAAGATGGATGGTTCTTTTGATGAAAAAACCGAAATTAAGCTTAAGCTAGCTGTTAAAAAGGGAGGGGTGATACTCTCTGAAGAGATTAAAGGGCAAGTAGAGCCGGCATATAAGAATATCCCAATTGTCTCTTTAAACACAGATCAAGAATTGGAAATGATAGCCACAGTTAAACTTGGAAAAGGAAAAGAACATTCAAAATTCTCTCCAGGACTGGTATTTTATAGGAATGTCCC